>CAXGBX010000041.1:0-10859 GCA_964008195.1 uncultured Flavobacteriaceae bacterium | reverse complement strand
TTCCCAAATTAACACTGGAAGCATTACAATCATTTGCATCGGTATCTGCCTGAATATCTGTAGGAGCAGTGATGGTAGGATCGGTATTATCAGATATAAATACTCTCTGGGTATCAGTTGCTGAATTTCCAGCATCATCGGTCACTGTCCAGGTCACAATAGTTTCTCCCAGCGGAAAATCTGCTGGCGCATTATTTGTTACTGAAGCTACTCCGCAATTATCATTCGTGGTAGGATTTCCCAAATTAACACTGGAAGCATTACAATCATTTGCATCGGTATCTGCCTGAATATCTGTAGGAGCAGTGATGGTAGGATCAGTATTGTCAGAAATAACCACTCTCTGGGTATCAGTTTTCGAATTTCCAGCATCATCGGTCACTGTCCAGGTCACAATGGTTTCTCCCAGCGGAAAATCTGTTGGTGCATTATTTGTTACTGAAGCTACTCCGCAATTATCATTCGTGGTAGGGGTTCCCAAATTAACACTGGAAGCATTACAATCATTTGCATCGGTATCTGCCTGAATATCTGTAGGAGCAGTGATGGTAGGATCGGTATTATCAGATATAAATACTCTCTGGGTATCAGTTGCTGAATTTCCAGCATCATCGGTCACTGTCCAGGTCACAATAGTTTCTCCCAGCGGAAAATCTGCCGGTGCATTATTTGTCACAGAAGCTACTCCGCAATTATCATTCGTAGTAGGAGTTCCCAAATTAACACTGGAAGCATTACAATCGTTGGAATCTGTATTTGTCTGGACATTTGCAGGGGCGCTAATTGTAGGGTTTATGTTATCAACATCGTTAATGGAAATAGTTTCTGAATTTGATTGCGGTGTAGGATTTGAACTATCGGTAACGGTTACTTTATAGGAACCAGGTTCTAAACCGGAAATATCTTGTACGCTAGATTCAAAATTTCCTGGTCCTGTCCATTGGTAAGTATAACCCGGAGATCCTCCATCCACGGAAATATTGATAGTTCCATCATTAGAGTCTGGGCACGAAGCATTCGTCTTTGAATCTACTGTAATAGAAATCTGCGCATACACTTTACCACCCGTCCAGGCGGAAAGGCTGAAAAATATAAGTGATAAGATAAGTACATAATGGATTCGGGGTCCAAAAGTAGTTTTATACATAGGCTACTAATCTAGATTATCATCGGTAAAAGTACGTATAAAAACGATAATAGGTTTTTAAATTTAATAAAATTTTAGAATAACCTACTTTATATCAAGGGACTAGGTTCTAATTTTACTCAAAAACTTAGCATATATCTAAAGTCTGCCAATCAGTTTAAATATCTGAAAATCAATTATTTGAAATAGTATTTGTTTTTGATTGCTGCTTTTCTGTTAATTATTTTATCTTGTGGTCATTATCTTCGAATTAAAATATTAAATACCATTGAAAAATGTCATGTGTAAGAATAGATTTCGTAAGTCTTACTATCTATTACATTGATTTAAAATTCTTTAAATAAAAAAAGGCCACTGTGATCACAGCGGCCTTTGGTATAAATTAGAAAACTAATTACTCTCCCATAAACGGGTATCTGTAATCTGTTGCAGGAACAAAAGTTTCTTTGATCAATCTCACAGAAATCCATCTTATAAGATTCATTTTAGATCCCGCTTTATCATTAGTACCACTGGATCTGGCTCCGCCAAATGGTTGTTGGCCAACTACAGCTCCAGTTGGTTTATCATTAATATAGAAGTTACCAGCGGCATTTTGCAATAAGTCTGTCGCTTGAGCAGCAGCATAACGGTCTCCAGATAAAATTGCTCCGGTTAATCCGTAAATACTGGTATTGTCTACAGTTTCGCAGATATCAACCCATGTTTTTTCGCTGAAATTTTTATCATCGTAAACATAAATAGTCACTACAGGTCCAAATAATTCTGTTTCCATAGTGGTATAATGCGGATCTGTAGTTAGAATTACGGTTGGTTCAATAAAGTAACCTTTAGATTTATCATAATTTCCACCTACAACAATCTCAGCATTCTTATCTTTTTTCGCTTTGTCAATATAACTCGCAAGTTTGTCAAAAGAAGCTTCATGTATTACTGCATTGATGAAATTCGTCATATCTTCCGGAGTTCCCATCTTGAAAGATTCAACATCGTCTTTAACGAATTCTTTGATCTCCGGCCAAAGACTTTTTGGAAGATAAACACGGGAAGCAGCACTACATTTCTGACCCTGATATTCAAAAGCACCTCTGGAGATAGCAGTAGCTACCTGCTTAGCTTTAGCGGTTGGATGCGCTAGTATAAAATCTTTACCACCTGTTTCTCCAACAATTCTCGGGTAAGTTTTGTATTTGTGAATGTTATTACCAATTTTCGCCCAAATTCCTTTAAACACATCGGTACTACCAGTGAAATGGATTCCAGCAAAATCTGGACTTGCCAATACTGTATCAGTTACCATTTCCGGGTCACCATTTACCATGTTGATTACCCCATCAGGAACACCAGCTTCTTTAAAAACTTCCATAAGAACCTGAGCAGATAGCATCTGGCTATCGCTTGGCTTCCAGACAGTAACATTACCCATCAAGGCTGCACTGGAGGGTAAATTTCCGGCAATTGCTGTAAAGTTAAATGGAGTGATCGCGTATACGAAACCTTCTAATGGTCTATATTCAACTCGGTTCCAAACCCCGTCTGAAGATTCTGGTTGTTCGTTATAAAGCTGAGCCATATACTCAACATTAAAACGAAGGAAATCACAAATTTCACAAGCTGCATCAATTTCAGCTTGATAGATATTCTTGGATTGCCCAATCATAGTTGCGGCATTCATTCTTTGTCTGTAAGGACCTGCAATAAGATCAGCAGCTTTCAAGAAAATTGCGGCACGTTGTTCCCACTCCAGTTTGGCCCATTTCTTTCTGGCCTCCAGAGCTTCAGCAATGGCTTTTTCTACATGCTTTTTCTTAGCCAGGTGGTAAGTTCCCACTTGGTGTTTATGATCGTGCGGAGGATTGATAGTTTTGGTATCTCCAGTCTTAATTTCCTCAGATCCTATATACAAAGGAACTTCTGTATTGGCATTGTATAGATCTTTGTAAGTAAGTAATACTTCTTCTCTTTCCGGGCTTCCTGGCTCGTAACTCTTAACTGGTTCATTAACAGCTACAGGAACGTGAAAAAATCCTTTTCCCATAAATATAAATTTTGCTTTTTTCGATTGTAATTTAATTCGGCTAAAGGTAAAAAAATAAAGTGGTTTAAAAGAACAAGTAGCGGCACTTCACGAAAGCTTAACTTTTTTCGTAATTTTCCTCAAAATTTTGATATTTCAACATGTGTACAATCACTTTGGTTCCTCACCCAGATTCAATGAATGGTTTTATCCTTACTTCCAACAGGGATGAAGCGGTAAGCAGAGAAACCCTTCCCCCGAAAAAAACAGTTTATAAAGGGAAAAAACTTTTTTTTCCTAAAGATGAAAAAGCCGGAGGGACCTGGATTGGAGTGAGTGAAAATTCTCGATGTATTTGTCTTTTAAATGGAGCTGAAAGACCACACGCTAGAAAACCCGAATATCGAAAGAGCAGGGGTGTAGTAGTGAAAGATTTTCTTGCCGCCAATAAATTGAAAGATCAGTTCAATAAATATGATTTGTTAGATATAGAACCTTTTACCATGATTATAGTAGACTGGCACAATGGTCTTGCGTTTTATGAATTTTTATGGGATGGGAAGGATCGAAAACTGACTAAATTAAAATTGAAGGAACATATCTGGTCTTCATCTCCTTTATATTCTGAAAAAATGAAGGCTTCAAGAGTCCGGTGGTTCAAAGATTTAAAAGAGTCTGAAGGTTTTTCATCGGAAAGCCTGCTTGAATTTCATCATAAGGGAGGTGAAGGTAATAAAGAGTTTGACCTAATAATTGATCGTGGCTTTCTAAAAACCCAAAGTATCACTCAGATTCATAATTCAGCAAAAGAATTAAAATTCTGGTATAAAAGTTTAGTGACCAAAGAAGTATATGAGGATTATCTTCAATTTAAAGCGTAAGGAGTGCTCAACTTGAAAGCGGGAATATTAACCTGGAAATTTTTCAGAGTATTAAGATTCACCATATTGTAATGCCCTTTCATCGCACCAATGGGCCCGGTAAGTAAGCAGCCACTTTTATAAGTGTGGCTTTCTCCAGGTTTTAAAACTGGTTTTCTCCCAACTACTCCTTCACCAGAAACGGTTTTTGTAATATTCAATGCATCTTTAATTTGCCAGAATCTGGATTCCAGCTTTACGGAATCACCACCCTCGTTTGATATTGTGATTTTATAACCAAAGGCAAATTGTATTTTGAATTCCTTGTAGAAAACACCCTCGAAATTTGTTTCGACAGAAATTCTTATACCATTGGTTACTTTTTGAATCATATTAAAATATTGATAGTGAAACAACTATAGCCATAATTGTAGCGATTAGAGCTAATGTAAAGAATATAATGTTTAGTAAGATGAACTTTAAAATCGTTTTAACACGTCCCTGACCATAAAAATTGCGTAAAGCTTTATATAAATAAAAAATGAATACTGAGTTAGCCAGCGTAAAACCCCAATTTGAATTTAATATATAATCTATCGTGTAGCCGATGATATAAAAGACAAATAAAGTGGTTTGTACGTGAAACGCAAAGATGAGGTGCTCCATGTAATTAAAGGGGCGCCTGAGATAAATAAGCCAGATAAATAGTGCGAAAACAGGCAGATAAAAGAAAATGATAAATGGCAGTTTGCTTACAAAGTAGTCGGCAAAGATTTTCGGATTGGTATATATGAGATTGATTCGTATAGCTTTTTCGTACATCCAAAAATTCCAGTTGGTTTTTGAATAGTTAAGGTCAGTCATCGCGTTCTCTGGAGATGTTTCCCCTGTAGCTTTATGGTGCCGATAAAAAATGGTAAACTTTTTTGAATTTCTGCTGAATGTGGAGAGACTGTCCAGTTCCTGCTGTGTGAGATACACATCTTCATAGGACTCTTCCAGCTTCTGTTTTTTCTCCGGAATACTCCTGATTAGGGAGTCTATTTTTATATTATTTTGTTTGAAGGCCGGAATTTCATTCAGCTCTGCCTGTAGCGTGGTGTCCTTTTGAATTTTAGCAACTTCATTCTGAAAATTCTCATCCTGTTCCTGAAAGTTTATACCATCAAAATTATCTGATATTCCTGCGATTAAAAAGAAAATAATGGAAGCGCTCAAATAGAAACGAAAAGGATTGGCATACCTATTTCTTTTTCCCTGAATATAATCTTTGGAAATTTTTCCTGGCCTGAATAAGAGTATACGCAGCGTTCTTTGGAATCTTGAGTCGTAGGAAAAAAGTCCTGAAAATAATTCAGTAAAAAAGTCGCCAAAGCTCAATTTTTTATTGCTGTTGACCTGGCCGCATTTATGGCAATAGCGATCGCTCTTTTCCAAAGGTAATCCACAATTCAAACAACTTTCTCCGCGATACCTGTAATAGGGGTCTTTTTTTTCGTTTATTTCCGACATGGGAAATTATAATTAATAGAGGTCAATAGATATTTACTTACTTGAGATTCAATTATAAGTTGCAATGTCAGGCCGAGCGAAGTCCAAGCCAAATATACGGTAACCAAGAGTTCTCGACTGCGCTCGAACTGACATCAGAAATACTTTTAATATTTTGATTGTCAATAATTTATAAAATCATAATAATATGTATTTAACTACCTACTTCAAATGATTAATTTCGAATATTTTCAGAATTGGTGTAGCCAACACCAATAAGGCGATCATATCTGGCGCCCGGAGGGCGGTAGTAGACCATAATGGTATAAGCATTTTCAGTTTCATCAAAATTGCCGCTTATAAATCCATCATCAATACTTCCATCATCATTTAAAAGTACATATTTATAGTTGTAGTAGCCTTGTTTGAACAATCTTGCGGTTTCGTAGTAACCGGTTTTTTCATTATAAGTTAGCAAAGTACTTTTGTTCAGTTCGAAATTATTGAAGCCTCCATATAGATGTATCTCGGCATCTTCGATAATATCGTAGTTTTTGAGTTGGAAATGCATCCAGACGTAATCTGCTTCTGTATCTGAATTTTGACCCAGTAGATTTCTTATTACGAATCCACCATTAATGTCTGGATTGTATGTATATGGCTCATTACTTCTCGTGAAATCAAGAAATAGGAAATGATGATAGAGCTCTCCAATTTCAACGCTGGAAATATCTGCCGTAGTGACCCGAACCTCCTTATTGTCAAATTGAAGAAATTCATTTCCTCCCCAAAAAGAAGATTCGGTATCATATCTGTAGATAAGTTCGTTTGCAATAGTATACTGCGGTTTTAAATCGGTAATAGCCAGTTTGAGATTGAAATTCTGTACCAGGCTAACCATTACATTCTGGTCGGGATTTTTCAGAATTAAATCTGGGGAATTTATACTGAAGTTTACTACTTGTTTTTCATTAATGAAATTAAGATCCCTTGATCTTTTCACTTCAGCGCTTACCTGTGCGATTGGTTCATAAACCATAAATTTTCTGGAAAAGACAAGTTCGCGATTAGAATTAAAAACGTTGAGAAGATAGTTCCCAGAAACTTTAAGCCGTTTAACATTGGCATTAGGAATGGCTAATTCATAATGGGTGTAAGGTTGAAGCGTATTGAGGGCATTTGTATATTGGATGATTCTAACATCATCAAAACCCTCCATATATTCATTTTTTGTGAGCTTGCTTGGAGTCCAGTCAAAATTATAGTGTTCTATGGTATAATAATAGTCTGCTTCATCCCCAATGATATCATCAAATTTTAACTGGATTTGTTCACCTAACCTGATAATAGGATTTCCTATGTTTTCGGTTGAACCACTGTTAAAAATTATAGTTCTTATAAAACTAGGTGGATTGGTTTCTTCTATAGTTTGGGCAGGACTGGAATATGATAACAGTCCTAAGAATAGAATGATTAGGTGATTTTTCATAAAATTTAATGATATACAAAGTTAATGGAAATTAACTTTCTTAATCAATTTATTTTAACAGTTGATGAAAGTAAAATTCTTTCAATTCTTAGGGTAAATGGAGTGAAAATTCTTAAATTTGCCCGACTTTAAACTAAAAATTTAACATACACTCCATCCTATGTCAAAAGACATTCGAATTAAAAGAGGATTATCTCTACGATTAGAAGGAGAGGCGAAAAAAGAGCTTGCAAAGGCTCCGCGATCTAAGACTTACGCGATCAAACCGCCAGATTTTCATACTGTTGTGCCTAAAATGGTGGTAAAAGAAGGAGCTAAACTTCTTGCCGGTGATGAGATCTTCTATTCAAAATATACAGACGAAATTCGCTTTACTACACCAGTAAGTGGTATTCTTAAAGAGATCAAAAGAGGGGATAAAAGAAGAATCCTTGAAGTGATTATTGAGGCTGACGCTGAAGACGCGTATCGTGATTTTGGTAAGCTTAGCGCATCCAAAGCCGACGTGAAAGATGTAAAGGAGCGAATCCTTGAAAGTGGTTGTGGTGCTTTTATCTACCAGCGACCTTACGATATCGTTGCAGATCCTAAAGATACTCCAAAAGCTATTTTTATTTCAGCCGTAACTACGGCGCCTCTTGCAGCCGATAAAGGTTTTATTATAAAAGATAAAGTTGAGGCTTTTCAGGAAGGGATTAATGCTTTGAAAAAACTAACTCCCGGGAAGGTTCATCTTTCAGTTGATGATAGTTCAGCCGAATATTTAAAAAATATTCAGGGTGTTGAGCTGCATCATGTAAAGGGAGAGCATCCGGCAGGTAACGTTGGGATTCAAATCCATAAAATTGATCCACTGAACAGAGGTGAACGAATCTGGACCGTTGGAGTGGAAGATGTTGCCATTATAGGAAATGTTTTTCTAACTGGCGAATTCCGTGCAGAGCGAACTATCGCCGTAACCGGAAGTGAGTCTAAAGACAGAAAATACTACCAAACTGTTATTGGAGCCAATGTTTCAGATCTTATTGGTCAGGCTTCAGATGATGTAAGAATTATTTCAGGAGACGTATTAACCGGAACTCAGCTTTCCAATAATCAATACCTGGGGTTTTTTGAAAATGAAGTAACTTTAATACCTGAAGGTAATAACTACCGAATGTTTGGATGGTTGCCTTTTACTTATAATAATATACATTCTAATTCACATACATCTTTATCTTGGTTATTTCCTAAAAGAAAATATACACCAACCACAAACCTTAATGGAGAAGAACGTGCTTTGGTAGTTACCGGGGAAATGGAAGAAGTACTTCCAATGGATGTTTATCCTATGCAACTTATTAAAGCCTGTATGGCTGGGGATATTGAAAAAATGGAAAACCTGGGTATTTACGAAGTAGCTCCTGAAGATTTTGCATTGGTGGAATATGTAAACACTTCTAAAATTGAAATTCAGGAAGTGATTAGATTAGGTCTGGATTTAATGATCACCGAAGTAGGTTAAAAAGCTGAAGAACTATGGAATGGATTAGACAAAGATTAGATAAAATTAAGGAGCCTTTTAGCAAAGGACAGAAATTAGAGAAGTATGCTCCTGCAGTAAACGCGCTGGATACTTTCCTTTTTACTCCTAATCATACAACACAAAAAGGAGCTCATATTCGTGATGCGGTAGATCTTAAGAGAACTATGATCACGGTGGTTCTTGCCCTTATTCCGGCACTTATCTTCGGAATGTGGAATGGAGGTTACCAGTATTTACACCAATTGCCGGAATATGCAGATGGTGTTCCTTTTCTAGATGCATTTTTAGAAGGAGCTCTAAAGATTGTACCAATGATCGCAGTCTCTTACGGGGTAGGTCTTGGTATAGAATTCGCTTTTGCGATCTTTAGAGGACATGAGGTAAATGAAGGTTATTTAGTAACCGGTTTACTCATACCTATGATTATGCCTATAGATATTCCGCTGTGGATGGTGGGGTTGTCTGTAGTTTTTGCTGTACTTATTGGTAAGGAAGCTTTTGGTGGAACCGGGATGAACATTCTAAACCCTGCATTAACTGCACGTGCATTTGCCTTTTTTGCTTACCCAACTTATATGTCTGGTAACTCAGTATGGGTTAGTAATGCTTATGAGGTTGATGCAGTTTCAGGAGAAACCATTTTAGGAAGTCTTGCTTCAGGAAATGAGGTTACTTATTCTGCTATGAATATGTTCTCAGGGATGATCCCGGGTTCAATAGCAGAAACTTCAGTAATTTGTATCCTTGCGGGAGCCTTGATTCTTGTGCTTACCAAAGTTGGAAGCTGGAGAATTATATTGAGCGCCTTTATAGGCGCTGCGCTTATGGGACTTATCTTTAATGCACTTCCATCTATGGGACTTGAAGGAAATGCATTAACAAACTTCCCCTGGTACTTACATTTAATTGTTGGCGGACTGGCGTTCGGTATTGTTTTTATGGCAACAGATCCTGTTTCAGCGGCGCAAACCATGAAAGGAAAATGGATTTACGGATTTTTAATTGGTTTCCTTTCTGTAATGATTCGTGTATTCAATCCTGCATATCCTGAAGGAGTGATGTTAGGAATTCTTTTAATGAACGTATTTGCTCCTACGATAGATCATTATGTAGTGCAGGCTAATGTGAATAGAAGAAAGAAAAGACTTAAAAATGCTAATCCTCAAGTAGAAACAGCATAGTTATGGAAGAAAAATCAGTAAATAAAACAAATACGAACGGCTATACTTTTATGTTTGCCGTGATTCTTGTAGTGGTCGTAGCTTCAGTACTTGCTTTTACAGCAACCTCGCTACAACCTACACAAAGGGAAAATGTACGTCAGGAGAAGATGCAGAATATTCTTGCAACTGTAGGAATTGAAACAGATCGCCCGGGAGCTGAAAAACTATACAATCAATATATCGTAGAGGAACTTGCTTTAAACGAAAACGGCGAAGTAGACGAGTCTAAGGATGCTTTTGAGGTAGATTTAGCGAAAGAGCTAAAGAAGCCGGTAGATGAGCAAACTTTTCCACTTTATATTGCTGAAGTTGAAGGCAAGAAATATTACGTGCTTCCTTTAAGAGGTAACGGATTGTGGAATGCAATCTTTGGTTACATATCTTTGAAGGATGATGTGAATACTATTAAAGGTGCAACTTTTGATCACCTTGGGGAAACTCCTGGTCTAGGTGCTGAAATCACTAAAGAATGGTTTAAAAAATCATTTGAGGAAGAGAAAATCTTCGACGGTAGTGGTAATCTCGTAGGTGTTTCAGTAGTAAAAGGAAACATAGATGCTTCAGATAAGGCAGATAATAAAGTAGATGCGATTTCCGGAGCAACAATTACCGGAGATGGTGTGTCTGACATGATCTCAGAAAGATTAAAACGTTATTTACCTTATTTCAGGACTCAAACGGATATTAAAGTAGCAATAAAATAATTATGGCTAAACAAACAAAATTCAACTCTGCTAAAGAGGAAGAGAAGAAACAGGAGATGATCCTTTTTCTTTCAGATTCTGAAGAAAAAGAGCATTTTCTATCCAAAGGAAATAGAAAGTTATTGTCAGACCCTATGGATGATAATAACCCAATTACAGTACAGGTGTTAGGTATCTGTTCGGCACTGGCAATTACAGTACAATTAGAGCCGGCAGTGGTAATGGCGATCGCTGTAATGGCCGTAATGGCTTTTAGTAACATGATTATTTCCATGTTGCGTAACCTTATCCCTAGCCGGATTAGGATTATCGTGCAACTTGTAGTAGTTGCTTCTCTGGTAATTCTGGTAGATCAGATATTAAAAGCATACGAATTTAGTAAAAGGGTTCATTCAAAGCAGAA
>CAXGBX010000040.1:0-10917 GCA_964008195.1 uncultured Flavobacteriaceae bacterium | reverse complement strand
AAGTCATCATACGCATTTTCGGTATGCTTATAATTCAGATTTAAAGAATCTGGTGAGGCTGTTAAAAATATTGGTTCCCGTGGTTCTTGAATATTGGGCGGTGCGAGCTTTGCATTATTATATTCTACAGTAAGAAGTTGATTTGTCGCAACATCCTTTAAAATTTGAACTTTTCTATCTGGCCAGACAATTTTGACTTGGTCAAGCTTTTCATTCTTTCCTACCCCAAAATGTAATTTAGGGGCGACAGAGGACTGAAAGCCTCTGGATAGACTTAGCTCCTGCATTTGGGACTTATCCCCATTTTTTATGTAAACCCTGGCTCCAATTCCAAATTTGTTCTTTTCGGGCCCTTGAAAATTTACAGCGAGGTAATTATTTCCCGAGATATTATTATTATTAAAAACAGAGGCTTTATCGTCTATATTGTTGGTAATAATTTCCAGATCTCCATCATTATCAAGATCTACATATACAGCCCCATTAGAAAATCCGCTGTAACTAATTCCCCAGTCTTCATTCGCCCTATCAAAGCTCATATCTCCATTATTCTTATAAACAAAATTGTCTATTTTTTCAGAAGGGATCTCCAGCGATTTTTCCAGAAGGCTATCTTTTGCCCAAGGACTTTTCTCGAGTTTATTGAAGTAATCTTTATTATTGATTTCTCTACGGGTACCATTAGAGATATAAATATCTTTCCAGCCATCGTTATCAAGATCTACAAATAAAGGAGCCCAGCTCCAATCTGTAGCCTGGATTCCTGCAAGATTTGCCGTATTACTAAAATACGGAACCTTCCCTTTCAAATTTCCGGCATTAGTTTGCAGTGAATTATACATATATTGATAATGAAATCCTGCATTCACCGCACCCCAGAAAATATTTGGATTCATACTTGCCATATTGGCCTTGGCCCTTCTGTTATTCTTAGCGGCCATATCCATTTGAAGGATATCCAGTAATCCATCATTATTATAATCAGCAATATCCACTCCCATTCCGTAAAAGGAAGTTTGTTTAGTTGCTTCTTTCAAAACATCTGTAAACGTACCATCCTGATTATTGAGAAACATATAATCTGGCGTACTAAAATCATTGGAAACATAAAGATCTGGCCAACCGTCTTCATTTAAATCTCCCACGGTAGCGCTTAAGGTTAAACCAAAAGATCTTAAGCCTGCTTCGTTAGTTACTTTAGTGAATTTTTCACCATCATTCCTATACAAATTATCACTTTCATCATCTTTTAAATTTTGCATTTTGAAAAGATAGAAACTATTTGGAGCATTGAATTTGGTAGGAGGATAATTGGCAACATATAAATCCAGATCGCCATCTTTATCATAATCAAAGAAAGTAGCCTGTACACTGTGTCCTTTATCTGCAATACCGTATGCTTCGGCCTTTTCAGAAAAGGTTCCATCAGTATTATTTATATATAATAAATTTTCCCGTGGTTCAAATTTTCCTGAAACTGAAACATAGATATCCAGAAAACCATCATTGTTTAAATCTACCATGGTAACACCCGTAAACCATCTTTTATCACCACTTACACCAGCTTTTTCTGTAATATCTTCAAACTTTAGATCACCTTTGTTCAGGTACAGTTTGTTAGATTCCATATTCCCGGTAAAAAATAAATCTGCCAGACCATCATTATTAATATCGCCTGTAGCCACTCCTCCGCCCATATATAAATAGGAGTAGCTGAAATAATTGATACTGTCATTCTCCTTCAATCTATTCTGAAAATCGATGCCAGTTTGCTCTACGCTTAACTGAGAAAAATTTTTCAGATCCTGTTCATCTCCTTCGGAAGTTGAATCAGAAGAACATGCCGTCAGGAATAAAAAAAGAGTTAGACAATACGCTAAAAGGAGACTAAAATCTTTCATTTTCGACATTTCCTTTTCAGTAATTTTGAATTATTAAGTGATTGTGAGCAGAAGAAAAAGAGCCTGCCTTTATATATTCCTGATGAAGATATCCAGACAAGCTCTATGATCAATTAAGGCTAATTTTTAACAACCTGAAGCTGTTAATACAACATTAAATTAGTATCCTGGATTTTGAGTTAGAATTCCACCAGAAAGGTCAATCGCCGTTGTAGGAATTGGCATGATCACCATATGTTCCTGAAACGGTGAGGTTTTTGGACCAAAGTTTGGAATAGTAGATGTTTCATTATCTACATACTCCTCTATTGTATTTTCCATATAACTGGCTCCCCATCTGGCAAGATCAAAATACCTGTGACCCTCCATGGCAAGCTCCAGTCTTCTTTCAAACCTAACGGCTTTTATAGCAAATTCCTGGTTTGGAAATGAGGCATATTGATCTATGTTGTAATTTGCCGCAGGCGAACCATCTGGTGCCTGAACTACAGTCATATTTTGAGCTCTCTCTCTTACACGGTTCACGTAATCTAAGGCCGTATCAAGATCACCAAGTTCTGCAGCCGCTTCAGCTGCCATTAACAATACACCGGAGAATCTCATCACGTTATAGTTTACACCCGAATGTTGCTGCCCCCAGGCACCTGTTCCTTTATTTTCATCTTCGCCAGCCTGATACACATTTTTCTTAGGCAGATATGGTCCGGAAATATCTGCAAAACTGTTTCTAATCCATTCTTTTCCTGGATGTAGTCCATAACCGTTATACTCAATTCCACGTCTACCTACCGTATAATCCAAACGAGGATCAAGAGGCCCGGCTTCAGGAGTAAAAGGCTCATCGCTTTCCACCCCATAATCGTTAGCAATATCTGTGTCTCCATAGGTGTCAAGTAGTGGCAATCCATCTGCACCTGTTTTATAAGCATTTACAAGATCCTGAGTTGGTACGTAAAATCCACAGCAAAAACCAAGTGCATTAGGGAAGTTTAGCGTACCCCCAACGTTACCATTGAACGACTGGCCTCCATCTGCAGCAAACTGAACTGCAAACACAGATTCAGGACTATTCTCTCCCTCAGCGGTAAAATTCGAAACGAATTCAGCATTTAAGCTGTAAGGTCCATTTTGGATCACATCCTCAAGGATAGTGAAAGCCTCCTGCCATTTCTCCTGAAACAGGTAAGCTTTACCTAAAAAAGCTTTGGCAGTCCAGGAAGTAGGTCTTCCGGCATCAGCCTGATTTTCAGGTAAATTATCTACCGCAAACTGCAAATCTGATTCTACTTCTGACCAGATTGGCCCCGGATTTGGCTGATTGAAGGCGCTATTCGCAAAATTCTCTACAGAAATAAATGCCGGATTTCCAAACATCTTCTGCAATTCAAAATTATAATAAGCCCTCAAGAATCTTGCTTCACCTTCCTTCTCGGAAAAGTCTTCACCTTCGATACCTGCAATAACGTTGAGTACAGAGTTAGCCCTGTTCGCTCCTGCATATAGCGCCTCCCATCTACCCAAAATATAAGGATTAGCCGGGGTGAAAGCATAGGTTTCAAGTAAAAAAAGATCCAGCTGGTCACCATCTGTACTTCCTTTATGAGCATCATCACTCATTACATCGAACCACCAGTTATCTGGCCCTACTGCGAATCCATTACCACCATTATTATTAACCACACCTGTTAATGCGGAATAAGTTCCGGTAAGTAAAAGATCAACACCCTGGGGATTTTGTAGCGCCTGATCACTCAGGGCCCCGACCGCGGGAGTTTCTGTAAAATCCTCACTACATGCTACAAGAGCAAAAATAGGCAGGATATAATAAAATAATTTCCTTTTCATCATAACTATAATTTAATGTTAACACCTAAAGTAAAAATCTGAGATACCGGATACACGGTTTGAAGTCCGCCACCAGCAACATTTCCATCCACACCCAAAGTAAGACTATCAAAAGAAGGTATTTCAGGATCCAGGCCGTTGTAATCTGTAATAGTGAACAAGTTAGTACCTTGAACATAAATACGCAAGCTCTGAAATCTTATTTTTTCAACGATCTCATCGGCAAAATTATATCCTATTTGCAGGTTACTCAATCTTAAGAAAGAACCATCTTCCACAAAAAGTGAATTAGGGTTTATTTCATTATTTCTTATCGTCTGGCTTAGTGCCGGCAAAGAGGCATTGGTATTATCAGGAGTCCAGGAATCTAGCACTCGATCACTTCTATTCGCATTAAAAAACAATGGAAAATCTGTAAATACCCTTTGGTAATTATAAATATCATTCCCTTGAGATCCTGAGAAGAAAGCTGACATATCAAATCCTTTATATTCGGCAGTAAGGTTGAGACCAAAAGTAAAATCTGGATGAGGAGAACCAATATCAGTCCTATCATCATCATTGATTACTCCGTTATTATCTATATCGGCGTATTGGAGACGGCCAACACCATCTGCCGGAGTAGCAAAGCCCTGATCTGCTGCCGCAGAAACCTCAGCTTCAGAAGAAAAAATACCAATAACTTTCCTTCCGTAGAAATAGGATAAAGGCTTACCTTCTTCAGTTCTGGTAAGAGCTCCTCCCCTAAAGCCAGTATTACCAGTTTGGAAATCACTGATAAGATTTGTTACCTCATTTTGATAATGAGATAAATTAAAGTTAGCACTCCAGGTAAATTCCTGGGCAGGCTTACTATAGTAACCAAGACTGAAATCCACACCCGTATTCTGGATCGATCCAAGATTAACATATGGTGCCGATGCATCTATTGCGGTGGTACTAATAGAACTGAAATCCTGTGTAATTAGGTCTTCTGTGGTGATCTCATAAAATTCAATGGTTGCATTCAATCTGCTATCAAACATAGCTGCATCTAAACCTATATTTTTAGTTACACTGGTCTCCCACTTCAAATTTGGATTACCTACCTGGCTTAAAATAGCGCCTGAGGTAGCTCCGCCACTACCATTAAATGGATAATCAGCAACCTGATTGTTTAAATTATTAATGTTAATTGTTGGATTACCTACTGGTAAAGTTTGGTTACCAACTTCACCCCAGGATCCTTTTAGCTTTAACCTGTTTACAAAAGAATCATCTGGATAGAAGTTTTCTTCACTAATAACCCATCCTAAACTGAATGATGGAAATATATCACTTTTATTCTCACCAAAAAACCTGGATGATTCATCTCTTCTTAGGGTACCAGAGAAATAGTATTTACCGGCATAGTTATAATTGACATTACCGAATAAAGAATAAAGTGTATTCGTTGAATCAAAAGCATAATCAATAATAGGATCTCCAGAACCATTGGTTAGAAGATAGAAATCCTCATCTTCAAATAAGTAATCATTACGGGATATACCCTTTCCTTTTACACGGTTAGACAAAGACTCTATCCCCGCTACCGCATTTACGCTATGCTCTCCAAAATTATTAGCATAGTTTAAAGTATTTGTCCAGATCCATTGATAATTATTCGAATCCTGTTCTGTTAAAGTATTTGTTGTACGTGGCTCAGAGTGCTCAGGATTCAATGGAAGAAAGAACCGCCCGTCGTATGTCTGCAAATCTGCAGCAATAGAAGTTTTTACATTCAAGCCCTCAAAAAGCTGAAGCGATGCATACAGATCACCAAATAGTCTAAGTTGCTTATTGTAATTATCTGATGCCCTAATCAGATTAGCAACAGGATTCGTTGGATTACTTAATCCTGCCGCCGCATTATAAGTACCTGTAAAATCTCCATTATCATCTCTTACCGGTAATATAGGCACCATTCTTAAAGCATTATTTACCTCATTCCCTGAGCGGGTATTACTAAAAGAAACATTAAGGTGATTCCCAACTCTTAATCTATCACCTATTTTAAATTCAGAATTTAAACGGGTTATCGCTCTTTCGTAACCTGTTTCAATTTGAATCCCTTCTCTTTTAAGATAATTCACTGATAAGAGAAATTTTCCATATTCATTTCCATTTTGTAAACTAACAGAACCACTATAGGTTGGAGCCGTTTGAAAAATCTCATCTAACCAATTTGTACCTCCCGAAGGCACGGTTACATCTGCAGAAACACCCTGTATCATATCTGGCACAACCGGCTCTGGCCCACTTCCATACTGGGGATGAGCAACATCTGCCCCGTCATTCCTTAATGACTGGAAAATCATTTCTCCATGCTGTTGCGGATTAAGAAGTCCGGGCAAATTTGTTGCCCTGGAAAAACCAACATATGAATCTACTGATATAGAAGGACCTGTCATACCATAACTGCCACCTTTAGTGGTTATAATAACTACACCATTGGAGGCCCTGGCTCCATAAATCGCCGCAGCTCCATCCTTTAACACGTTCATCTGTGCGATATCACTGGAATTCAAACTGTTCAATATTGATGGATCATCGGTTTGAACCCCATCAATTATATATAATGGATTATTATTATTACTAGTTCCGAAACCACGGATTCTCACCACCGGAGATCCACCAGGCGATCCGTCATTTTGAACGGTCACACCGGTAACCCGACCTTGAAGGGCTTCTGCAGCATTTACGATTGGAGCTTTAGTTGCTTCAGAAACATCTACAGATGACACAGATCCTGTAACATCAGCACGTGTTTGCTGAGTATATCCCAATACTACAATTTCATCCAGCTGGCTCGCATCTTCCTGCAAATTGACATCCAGTGTATCCTGGTCTCCCAATACAATTTCCTGCGTGGAATAACCTACATAACTAAAAACAATTGTTTGCCCGGAAGAGGCATCCAAACTATAATTTCCATCAAAATCGGTTTGAGTACCTGTAGACGTACCTTTAACAAAAACATTCACTCCCGGCAATGGTACTCCATTAGCATCTGTAACCATACCTCCTATTGTTCTCTGTTCATAATTCTCACTAATAGGATCAGTCGCAGCGAAGGTGTTTATATTCACTCCCATGAAAAGCAGAAGGAACATGAATAGATAACGGGGCACATTTCTTTTAATTCCCGGGGAAGAACCTATGGGAATCGCAGTGATTTTCACGTTCATAAATTTAGTTTTAAAGGTTAATTAGTTAATGAAAACTTAATAAAAGTATGATAAAACATTTTAAATATAAAAAAATATTAAAATAATTTTTTATCATAACTTCATTCAGATACTTAAAATTTTAATTTAAGTTGAAAATTATAACATAAAAAAGGCTGAAAATATCAGAAATGAAGGGCGTTCAGCGAAACTTCAGGACAACCCATCCGCTTGAAAAAAGATCATTAAGATCAATTAATTCTGAAAAAATATATCTCAATATTTTCAACCACAGCTAATTAACTCAATCAGCTTTACTGTTTAGAATCAACCCTGGTCAAAATAATAGTTCAGTTAACATGCCGAAGAGTAAAAAATTAATTCAAAGATTTTGACTGAAATACATTTTTG
Organism: uncultured Flavobacteriaceae bacterium; assembly: GCA_964008195.1. GTDB lineage: Bacteria > Bacteroidota > Bacteroidia > Flavobacteriales > Flavobacteriaceae > Christiangramia. Next base: position 3,575 of record CAXGBX010000040.1, on the reverse strand, counting down.
GATGATTTAATACAGAATTAACTCCTATATGGAGAGAATGAATATCAAAGGTTTAAATGATTAGTGATTTATAGATAAACCTGCCCTAAAATCAATTTTATCAATTCCGAAGAATTTTGGAATATTCAATCTAAGTCCGGTGATGGTAGAATTATAAGATACCCATCCCATGAAAATAATTCTCACTATCCATCCTTAAAGATTAATCTGTGACAAATAGCAGATGTAGACTCCACCAAAATTTGCCATATGAGGTATAAATTTTGTTAAACTGATTCGCGGCAGAAAACACTCTAATCGATGATAATCCGCAAGACAGTTAAACCACTGACTTAGCACCACCTCCATTTATAATAACGAATACTTAAGCTCAATGAAGCCTTAAATAGCCTTATATATAAACAGTAAAATCTAATTTAATATTAGTTTCAATATAAAGTTCAAAACTTATTCATTAAAATATTATAAAAAAGCATAATTAGAATGATATTTCAGCAATTTCCACACTTAAAAGAGAGTTTTTAAAAAATAAAATACACGAACTAGTTATAATTAAATTATATTTTAGTTTTATTATATATACTTTTACAAATTTTTATATTAAGTTTAAGGTGAATATTTAATTGTGTAGTTTTGAAGCTAATAAATACTTCAATTTAAGAGGAATTTGACCTCAAAAAATTTTACTATGACGACTACATTAAAAATAGATTCTATATTACATAAAGACCTCAAAAAGACCAGTAACGTTGACAGGAAAAAACATTTTCAAAAATTGCGGATCATCAAGTATCTTTATTCAAATGGTGTTAGAACCAATGCGGAGATTTGCAATACCTTTAATTTGAGTCTTCCAACGGCAATGGCACTTATTAACCAGCTTTCCAAGGAAGGGATTATTGAGAAACAGGGACAGGGAAAATCTCTGGGAGGTAGAAAGCCTGATTTATACGCCTTAAAAAAACATACTTTTTTTGTCCTTAATATTCATATAGACCGGTTCAATATTAAACTTGCCATTGTAGATAATTCGCATTCGATAATCGCTGAAGAGAATATTCCATCTGAAATATCTTCAGAAGTAAAAATTGTAGAATTTCTTTTTGAATATTCCAGCAATCTTATAGAAAGGTCTGAAATTGAAACTGATAAACTACTGGGAATAGGTATTAGCATGCCTGGATTGGTTTCCTCTAAAGATGGCAAAAACTTCACCTATTATCTAACAGGACAGGAATCAGAATCTTTGCAAACAACTCTAAAGAAAAAATTTCAAAAACCAGTTTTTGTCCTGAACGATGCAAAAAGCGCTTGCCTTGCTGAATTCAGGTTTGGTTTAGCGAAAGATAAAAAAGACGTGCTGGTTATTTCGATGGACTGGGGAGTTGGACTTGGAATAATAATGGGAGGAAAAATGCACACCGGCGTCTCAGGTTTCGCAGGAGAATTCGGTCATATTCCCATTGTGGAAGATGGCGAACTTTGCCATTGTGGTAAAAGAGGCTGCCTGGAGACCATAGCATCTGGACTCGCACTGGTAAATAAAGCTAAAAAAGGATTAAAATCTGGCGAAGATTCTCTCTTAAAAATGATGATTGAAGAAGATATTGACCGCCTGGATCCAGACCTGATTATTGAAGCTGCAAACCGGGGAGATCAATTCGCAATAAATCTACTCTCTGAAATAGGAATAAACCTGGGAAAAGGAATTGCCATTCTCATTCAGATTTTTAATCCTGAACTGATCATTATTGAAGGAAAAATGGCAGAAGCGAAAAAATTCCTTACAACGCCCATCCAGCAGTCAATAAATGCGTATTGCATGATTCAGCTCAAAGAAAAAACAAAAATAAGCCTGTCCAACCTCGGTAGGGATTCTAATTTACTGGGTTCTACTGTAGCAGTAGTAAGTAATATAATAAAGAAACACCTGGCGAAAGAAAAGGCTGAATTGAATTAAACTATCAACAAAAATTTAATATATGGCACGACTGAACCTTTTAGAAGAAACAAGATTTGAAAAACTTCCCGTAAGTGTTTTCACCAGTGAAACCGAGGCTTCCTTAAAAGTGGCTCGCCATATAGCAGAAATAATCATTAAAAAACAAGAGGAGGGAAAAACTGCAGTTCTTGGCCTGGCAACCGGTGCAAGCCCGATAAATGTCTATTCTAATTTAGTGCGGATGCATAAAGAAGAAGGCCTTAGTTTTAAAAATGTAATAACTTTTAACCTTGATGAATATTATCCTATGCAGCCTGAAGCGAAACAGAGTTATGTTGCTTTCATGGATGAACAGCTCTTTGATCACATAGACATAGACCGAAACAATATTCATATTCCTGATGGCACCCTAGACAAAAAAGAAATTGCAGACTATTGTCTTGATTATGAACAGAAAATAGGTGAACTCGGGGGCCTTGATCTTCAGATACTCGGTATTGGACGAACAGGGCATATAGGTTTTAACGAACCAGGATCTGCGCCAAATTCCGGCACAAGACTGGTAACCCTAGATGATCTTACCAGAAGGGACGCTTCCAGGGATTTTGGCGGAAAGGAAAATGTGCCAACCAAGGCCATTACCATGGGGGTAGGTACGATTTTCAAGGCAAGAGAAATTATTCTAATGGCCTGGAGCAAGAAAAAAGCACCCATTATAAAGAAGGCTGTGGAAGGCGAAATTTCGGGAAATGTACCTGCTACTTACCTACAGCTATCTGAGAATGTAAAATTTGTACTGGACGAAGATGCCGCTTCAGAATTAACCCGGTTTAATACACCCTGGCTGGTAAAAGACTGCACATGGGATAAAAAACTTATAAAAAAAGCCGTACTATGGCTCTCTTCTGAAGTAAAAAAACCTATTCTGAAACTTACCGATGAAGATTACAATAATAACGGAATGGCGCAACTCGTTACAGAGCGGGGGCCCGCTTACGATATAAATATCGATGTTTTCAACCAATTACAACACAGTATAACCGGCTGGCCAGGCGGTAAACCAAACGCTGATGACAGCCAACGTCCTGAACGCGCAGAACCTTCCCACAAACGTTCCCTCATTTTCTCACCCCATCCAGATGATGATGTGATTTCTATGGGAGGTACATTTATCAGGCTGGTAGACCAAGGGCACGATGTACATGTAGCTTACCAGACCTCAGGGAATACCGCAGTTTGGGATACCGATGTGTTAAGGTACGTAGAATTCGCTATTGATTTCAACAAAAGCATTGGAGCTGATATTGGAAAGCTTAAAGAAGTATACGAGCGCATGAGGAAATTTCTAAAAACAAAGCAACCTAATGATGTTGATTTACAAGAAATTAGGGATGTAAAAGGCTTCATCCGAAAATCTGAAGCCTATGCCGGCGCCAGATATGCCGGCCTGGATGACCAGAATATTCATTTTATGGCACTGCCGTTTTATGAAACGGGAAAAACGGTTAAGAATCCTATCAAGGATAGCGACGTTACTATAACAATGGAACTTTTACAAGAAATTAAACCGCATCAGGTTTTTGCTGCTGGAGATTTTGATGATCCCCACGGCACTCATATTGTTTGCTTTCAT
>CAXGBX010000039.1:0-11030 GCA_964008195.1 uncultured Flavobacteriaceae bacterium | reverse complement strand
TACAAAAAACAAAAAGTGCGCTTGCTATAGATCGCACCAAAGCATTTCCTGAAAATGTGGAATTTGAAGCATTACTAACATTTGAAGGGGATCCCGAAAATAGAGTCATTAATTCTGTGGTGCCCGATGCTAAGAATATTTCTGTAAATCAGCACCATTCTTTCGTAAAACTACCAGATGATAACTACGAAAAACGAATCTTCGATCCCAGGAGCGGTGCGATCTTTATCTCTTATATGGATTATGCTTCTCCGGTATATGAGCCTATAAAAAAGCGCTATGCTATAAGGCATCGCTTAGAGAAGAAAGATCCCGAAGCAGAAGTTAGTGAAGCGGTAGAACCTATTATTTATTATCTGGATCCGGGGACACCTGAACCGGTTCGTTCAGCATTAATAGAGGGAGCGAAGTGGTGGAATCAAGCTTATGAAGAAATAGGTTATAAAAATGCTTTCCAGGTTAAAATACTGCCTGAAAATGCAGATCCGCTGGACGTAAGGTATAATGTCATCCAATGGGTGCATCGCTCTACGCGGGGCTGGAGTTATGGTGCAAGTGTGGTAGATCCCAGAACAGGTGAAATTATCAAGGGACATGTAAGTCTTGGAAGTTTAAGAATTCGCCAGGACTTTATGATCGCTCAGGCAATGATGAACAAACCTTTTGCTGATAGTGACTCGAATCATGATCCCATGATGGAACTTGCTTTGGCCAGAATTAGACAATTATCGGCGCACGAGGTGGGACATACTATTGGGTTTGCCCATAATTTCGCGGCAAGTACAGAAGATCGTGCTTCTGTAATGGATTATCCACATCCTCAGTTTGAATTGCAGAATGATCAAATTACCTTTAAAAATGCTTACGATACCGGAATAGGGGAATGGGATAAAATAACTGTGAATTATAGTTATAGTGATATTCCGCAAGGTCAAAATGAGGAAGAATACCTAACTGGAATTTTAGAAGAAGCTCGTGAAGATGGATTGATTTTTATAACCGATTCAGATGCCCGGGCTGCCGGAGGTGCAAATGCGCTGGCACATTTATGGGATAATGGAAAGAATGCCGCTGAGGAACTTGAAAAAGTTCTAAAGATCAGAAAAAAGGCCATTGAAAACTTTTCTATAGATAATATTCGTGCTGGTGAACCTTATTCTGTACTCGAGGATGTTTTTGTTCCTTTATATTTTTTCCATCGCTATCAAACGGAAGCGGCTGTTAAGCTTATTGGAGGTTTGCAATACGAATATGCGGTGAAAGGCGGTAATAATGAAGTTGTGTCCCAGGTAGATGCAGATCGTCAGGAAGAAGCTTTAAAAATAATTCTAAAAACCTTGTCTGCGGAGGTACTTGCGATTCCAAAAAATAAGCTGGAATTATTTCCCCCAAGGGCTTTTGGATATTCCAGGGATAGGGAATCTTTCAAAAGCAATACAGATGTCGCTTTTGACGCTTTTGGAGCCCCGACAACCGCAAGTGAAATGACCCTGAATTTATTATTACATCCTGCCAGAGCTGAAAGACTGGTTCAGCAACAAAGATTGAATTCCAAATTACCAGGACTTGAAAACGTATTGGATGAAATCATTTCAAAAACGATAAAGAGCGATGTCAAGGGAGATTACGAATCAACGGTTCAACAGACAATCAATTTTGTAGTTTTTAAACATCTGCTAAATTTGGCAATTCATAAAAACTCCACTACGTTAGTACGAGCTCTAACTAATGACAAGATAGATGAACTTGGAAACTGGCTTAGAGTTAGAGATGATGCAGTTTCAAAAGAAATGTATAGAAATATTAAAATGTTCAGAGAAAGACCGGAAGAATTCAAACTGGAGTTGAACGTTCCAAAGATTCCTGATGGTTCTCCTATAGGAACCTATTAAAAATAATATATGAAAGAAATAGATCTTAGAAGTGATACTGTAACAAGACCCACTAAAGGAATGCTACAGGCTATCATGTCTGCGGAAGTAGGTGATGATGTATATAAAGAGGATCCTACAATTAATGCGTTAGAAAAAAAACTGGCCGATATGTTCGGGAAGGATGAAGCTTTGTTTTTTCCGACGGGAAGTATGGCCAATCAGGCAGCTATTAAACTGCATACGCAGCCCGGAGAACAGTTGATATGTGATAAATGGGCGCATGTTTATAATTATGAAGGCGGAGGTGTTTCATTTAACAGCGGGGTTTCCTGTAAACTGGTAGATGGAGACCGCGGAATGATCACTGCAAAACAGGTGGAAGAAAACATCAACCCGCCAGATTTTTATCATAGCCCCTTAACTACTTTGGTTTGTCTGGAAAACACAACCAATAAAGGAGGAGGAGCCTGTTATGATCTGGAAGAAATAAAAGAGATAAGAAAAGTTTGCAATCAGCATGAACTTGGGTTGCACCTGGATGGCGCCAGACTTTTTAATGCACTGGTTAAAACGGGAGAAAGTCCGAAGGACTTCGGGAAACTCTTTGATACCATTTCGGTTTGTCTTTCTAAAGGACTGGGAACCCCAATGGGATCTGTATTAATTGGAGATAGCCGACTTATGAAAAATGCCATAAGAATTAGAAAAGTTCTGGGTGGTGGAATGCGCCAGGTAGGATTTATGGCTGCAGCCGGTATTTATGCACTGGATAATCATCTGGAAAAGCTCAAAAAAGATAATGAAAGGGCACTGGAGATTGCTAATGTGCTACAAAACCTGCCTTACGTAAAAAATGTTGAACCTACTGAAACCAATATTGTCATATTCTATTTAAAGAACTCGGAGAAAGAAACTGAGTTTATGGAGCAGTTGTCTAATAAGAATATCAGGATAAGCAATATGGGGCAGGGGAAATTGAGAATTGTGACGCACCTGGATTATTCTGAAGAGATGCACCAGTATTTTATGGAAACACTAGGAAATATTGAACTATAGTTTAAAAAAGCTTAACTAAATATTGGCAGGCCTTTAATACGGGTTGGATTTTAATTCTTTTAATTTTAAGAAAAATTGAATTATGAAGAATGTAAAACCTAGAAAGGAAGTTCCAGAACTTATTGTTAAAACAACAAAAGGTCTAAAATGGAATCTAAGAGATAACGAACCCAAGAATTTCACCATGGTGATTTTTTATCGTGGAATTCATTGTCCTGTGTGTAAAAAGTACCTGGAAGAATTAAATACGAAGGTAGAAGATTTCAAAGATAAAGGAGTTAATATAATTTGTGTGAGTTCCAACAATGAGGAGCTGGCTCAAAAAACAATAGAAGAGTGGGATATTGAAAATCTCAATATTGGCTATGATTTTAGCATTGATGATGGTAGAAAATGGGATTTATTTGTTTCAGAAGGAATTAAAGATGCTGAACCCGATGTTTTTCTTGAACCGGCACTTTTTCTAATAAGACCTGATAATACCCTGTACTCAGCGAGTATACAATCTATGCCTTTTGCCAGACCAAAGTTTGATGATTTACTAAAATCAATCTCGTTTGTGTTGAAAGAAGATTATCCTGCCAGAGGAGAAGCATAGATGTTATCCATTGAAAAATTAAAACAGAAAAGCCCGGAAATAATTTTCCGGGCTTTTGTACTTTAACTGATAAAATTGACTAAAGTCTAAAGACTAATGTCTAAGGTCGGATTTCTATTTCATCAAGCCGTCCATTCCTGGAATATCTGGCATCCCATCTTTCGCAGCAGCGCCAATTTCAGCTTCGTTGATCTTGGTTGCTTTCTCAATTGCTTTGTTCATTGTTAAAACCAGGTAATCTTCCAGTTGCTCTTTATCTTCAAGAAGTTGATCATCAATAGAAATATTTTTAACCTCTCTGTTGGCAGTAATCGTAATTTTAAGCAATCCGTCATTGGATTGTTCATCAACCAAAACAGTATTTAACCTTTTTTTAGTTGCTTCTACTTTTTCCTGGGCTTCCTTCAGTTTATTCATCATGCCCATCATATCTCCAAACATATTTTCTCAATTTAAAATTTGTGAGATCAAATTTACTAAATTACTGCATTAAACCAGTCAAAATGAAAAGACTATTCGTTATTCTATTAGGATGCGTTACATTTGCAACCGCCCAAAATAAAATTGATTTGAAAAAAGATATTCAAGCCCCAAAAGCAAAAAAGATTTCCGAAAAACTTGAAAAGCATGGAGATGTGCGTATCGATAATTATTTCTGGATGAATCAGCGTGAAGATCCTGATGTAATCGCTTACCTGGAGGCCGAAAATGACTATAATGATAAGATGACTTCTCATACAAAAGAACTTCAGAAGACGTTATTTGACGAGATGAAAGCTCGTATAAAAGAGGATGATGAGTCAGTTCCCTATAAATTAAACGGCTACTGGTATATCACCCGTTTCGAAAAAGGTTTTGACTATCCCATATATTCCAGAAAAAAGGAAACACAGGATGCCCCGGAAGAGGTCATTTTCAATGTAAATGAAATGGCTAAAGATTTTGATTACTATAGTTTAGGTGGCTTAAATGTTACTCCCAATAATAAACTGGTAGCTTTCGGGACAGATACCGTAAGCAGACGAAATTATACGATCAGGATTAAAAACCTGGAAACTGGGGAAATCTATAAGGAGGATATCAAAAATACTACGGGGGGGTCTACCTGGGCCAATGATAATAAAACGCTTTATTATACGAAAAAGGATCCTGAAACTCTAAGATCTTTCAGGATTTTTAAACATACACTGGGAACAGATCCCCAGGAAGATGAATTAGTATATGAAGAAAAAGATGATACTTTTAATACCTATGTGTACAAATCAAAGTCCAGGGATTATATTATCATTGGTTCTCATAGTACGCTTACTACCGAATATCGTGTTCTAGATTCAAATAAACCAGAGGAAGAATTCAAAATTTTTCAGCCAAGAGTGCGTGGACTGGAATACAGTATTTCTCATTTTAAAGATGATTTTTACATAGTTACCAATAAAGATAATTCGACGAATTTTAAGCTGATGAAAACACCGGTAGACAAAACCGGAATGGAAAACTGGATAGATGTAATTCCGCATAGAAAAGATTTTTTATTGGAAGACATAGATATTTTTAAAGAATATCTTGTAGTTAGTGAGCGAACCAATGGTCTTAATAAAATAAGGGTTATAAAATGGGATGATAGCAAAGAATATTATATTCCTTTTGATAATGAAACCTACACTGCTTATACTTCCATAAATCCAGATTTTGAAACCGATTTGTTGAGGTATACCTATAATAGTCTTTCAACCCCCACTTCTGTTGTTGAATATAATATGAAAACTGGCGACAAATTAGTACTCAAAGAACAGGAAGTTCTTGGAGGAAACTTTGATAAAAACAATTACGTTTCAGAAAGACGTTGGGCTATAGCAAATGATGGTACCGAAATTCCAGTTTCAATAGTCTACAGAAAAGGAACTAAACTAGACGGGAGCAGTCCATTGCTTCAGTATGCTTATGGTTCCTACGGTTCAACCATAGATCCGTATTTTTCTACAGTGAGATTGAGTTTACTGGATCGCGGATTTATCTACGCGATTGCGCATATAAGGGGTGGTGAATATCTTGGGCGAGAATGGTATGAAGACGGAAAACTTTTCAGCAAAAAGAATACGTTTACAGATTTCATTGATGTTTCTGAATTTTTAGTAAAAGAGAATTATACTTCAGCAAAGCATTTATATGCCATGGGAGGTTCTGCCGGAGGATTACTTATGGGGGCTGTGGTAAATATTGCTCCAAATTTATATAACGGAGTTATTGCTGCGGTACCATTTGTTGACGTGGTGACTACCATGCTGGATGATAGTATTCCGCTAACTACCGGTGAATATGACGAATGGGGCAATCCTAACAATAAAGAATATTACGATTATATGAAATCATACTCACCGTATGATAATGTGAAAGCTCAGTCATATCCTAATATGCTTGTTACTACCGGTCTCCACGATTCCCAGGTGCAGTACTGGGAGCCGGCAAAATGGGTTGCCAAATTGAGAGAGCTTAAAACAGATGATAATATACTCTTACTACATACCAATATGGATGCCGGTCATGGTGGTGCTTCAGGTAGATTTGAAGCTTTAAAGGAAGTAGCCGAGGAATATGCGTTTTTGCTGGATTTAGAAGGTATAAAACAATAATTAAAAAATTTGCCTTAAATTTGACCGATCTTAAGAAGTATTGCTTTTTAAGGTCTTTTGTAAAACGAACTTCGATTTATGAGAGAAGACTTGAAGGTTTATGACAATGTGCTTCAACTGGTAGGTAATACTCCTCTGGTACATTTAAATAAAATAACCAGCGGTTTTAAAGGACAATATTTTGCGAAAATTGAAGCCTTTAATCCTGGCCACTCATCTAAAGATAGAATTGCCCTGCATATTATAGAAGAAGCTGAAAGAAAAGGTCTTCTAAAACCTGGGGATACAATTATTGAAACCACTTCTGGAAATACCGGCTTTAGTATTGCAATGGTTAGCTGTATTAAAGGATATGAATGTATTTTAGCAGTTAGTTCGAAATCTTCGAAAGATAAGATCGATATGCTAAAAACCATGGGAGCGAAAGTGTATGTTTGTCCGGCAAATGTACCCGCCGACGACCCTCGCTCTTACTATGAAGTAGCAAAAAGGCTTCATAAAGAGATTGAAGGTTCAGTTTATATCAATCAATATTTTAATGAGCTCAACATGGATGCTCATTTTCAGTCTACCGGCCCTGAAATATGGAAACAAACTGAAGGAAAAATCACTCACTTAGTAGCCTGTAGTGGAACCGGAGGGACTATTTCAGGAACTGCGCGATACTTGAAGTCTAAAAATCCGGAGATCAAAATTCTGGGAATAGATGCCTTTGGATCTGTTTTGAAGAAATATCACGAAACTCGCGAATTAGACAAGGATGAAATTTATCCTTATAGAATAGAAGGTCTTGGAAAGAACCTGATACCGTCTGCGACAGATTTTGATGTAATAGATAAATTCACAAAGGTTTCAGATGAAGACGCCGCGCACACTGCCAGGGAGATAGCCAGAACAGAAGGTCTTTTTGTAGGTTATACCAGTGGTGCAGCGATGCAGGGATTAAAGCAGTATAATGAAGAAGGGGAGTTTGATGCCAATTCTAACGTAGTTCTAATATTCCCGGATCATGGTTCAAGATATATGAGCAAAATATACAGTGATGATTGGATGAATGACCAGGGCTTTTTTGATGCTGAACAGAAAACCAATTCGCAGTCTATTGAAGTGATTAAATAACTCTATATCAGTACGAATTTATACAAGCATCCTGTTTTTGCAGGATGCTTGTGTTTTTATTAGATTTCGATCTTTATAACATACTTTGTAAAATTGAGCCAAATTTCAGTATTTTTGCAACTCGTCTAAAAAATAACCGATGAAGGATTTATTTGATAAAATATATAAAGACAAAGGACCTTTAGGAAAATGGGCTGAACAGGCAGAAGGATATTTTGTTTTTCCAAAACTTGAAGGACCAATTTCCAACCGAATGAAATTCCGTGGTAAAGAAGTAATTACCTGGAGCATTAATGATTATTTAGGACTTGCCAATCATCCTGAAGTACGCAAAATAGATGCAGAAGCAGCGGCTGAATATGGTTCAGCATATCCTATGGGAGCCAGAATGATGAGTGGTCATACAGACCTTCACGAAAAATTGCAGGATGAACTTGCTTCTTTTGTGAATAAACAGTCCGCATATTTATTGAATTTTGGATATCAGGGAATGGTTTCTACTATAGACGCTTTGGTTTCCAAGCAGGATGTGATCGTTTATGATGTAGATGCCCACGCGTGTATTATTGATGGGGTTAGGTTGCATTTAGGTCAACGTTTTACCTATAAGCACAACGATATGGAAAGTATCGAAAAAAACCTGCAGCGTGCTACCAAGATCGCTGAACAAACCGGAGGGGGTATTTTACTTATTTCTGAAGGAGTTTTCGGAATGCGAGGAGAACAGGGAAAACTAAAAGAAATTGTTGAGCTTAAAAAGAAATATAATTTTAGATTGTTTGTAGATGATGCTCATGGTTTCGGAACACTTGGGAAAACGGGTGCCGGAGCGGGAGAGGAGCAGGGGGTTCAGGACGAGATAGATGTTTATTTCGCCACTTTTGCAAAATCTCTGGCCAGTACAGGAGCTTTTATTGCAGGAGATAAGGAAATCATGGATTATTTGAAATATAATCTAAGATCCCAAATGTTTGCCAAATCACTGCAAATGCAGTTGGTTGTTGGAGCATTAAAACGTTTGGATATGCTAAGAACCATGCCAGAGCTCAAAGAAAAGCTTTGGGAAAATGTGAATGCATTGCAAAACGGATTGAAGGATAATGGTTTTGATATTGGGACTACACAAAGTTGTGTAACCCCTGTGTATCTTAAAGGAAGTATTCCTGAAGCTATGGCACTGGTAAAAGATCTTCGTGAAAATCACGGGGTATTTTGCTCTATTGTAGTTTATCCTGTAATCCCAAAAGGATTGATCCTTTTAAGAATGATTCCTACGGCAACACATACAATGGAAGATATAGATGAAACATTAAAGGCTTTCTCTGCAATTAGAGAGAGACTTGAAAACGGAACCTATAAAAGACTTTCAGCTTCTGTAGAGGCGGCAATGTCTAATAAATAAATTCTGTAATTTAAAATATTATACATCAAGGCCGGTTTTTGAACCGGCCTTGTTCATTTTTATATTCAGATCAATAAGTTAAAGACCGCCATTATTTTCATCTATATCCTCAACTTCATTTAAGGATTCATCCAGTCTTTTACTTCTTTGCCTGCGTTTATTGCCTTCACTGGATTCTTCTAAAAATTCATCTACTTTATGTAGATCTAACCTATAAGAAATCCCTGCAGCTACCTGCCATCTTGAAGGAGTATCTTTAAAGTTAATCAGGCCAGATACATCAAACTGTAAATTTTCTCCAATAAGGTAAGCACCACCTGCACGTAAAAGATCATCGGCATAAATATCTCCTTTGATGGCCTGGTATTCGCCAAAAACTGCAAAATTTGGTGTGACCGCGTGGGTCATGGTAGCGATACCTACGTAGCTTCTGAAATCTTCAGTCAGTTTATCAGCAATAAAATTTAGCACGAGCACCCATCTTCCCCAGTTATTCTGAGTAATAATGGCCGCCTTTGGACTGAATTTTCCTTCCCCTTCAAACAAATAAGGATTATCCCCAAATGAAAAGTTAGCACCGACATAAATCGATACTGCCGGTATCAGTGTTTTCCATCTGAAACGTTGATTTGCTTTCCAGCTATAAAGATTAGGTTTATCTTCCGCAAGGCTCACATAAGGATCAAAAACCAGGTATTTGGCACCAATGGTATTCGATTTAAAATTTCTTCTATTAGACTCACCATCAACCCCCAGAAAACTTCTGGTAATATCCTGGTTTTCAAAAGCTCCTGATAGATTAAGTTCAAGTCTTTCAAATAGTAGGCCATAACGCAATTCATAATCTATTCCCCAAATATCTGTATCAGTGCCTAAGCCAAGATGTTCATCATTACCAAAATAAGGCCCGGTTTCTAATTGCAATACATTTGTTCCCACGGCAAAAGCTCCCTGAGATTGTCCAGGTCTGTTGGAATTGATTGTTTCAGTATATTGAGCAAAGGTACTGGTTGTTATCATTACTAACAACATGGTGTATAAGCAAGCTTTCGGCATATTCAGATAGGTTGATTCTCTCAAAGATATAAGTTTTATTATAATTTTATAGCTGAAGTTTTCACGATTGTGGTGGCTTCTTTTTATTTTTGTCAAAAGCTTAAAAATGTTAGAAGCATCATTATCTGGAGTATTAAAAACGGTACTCATCGTTTTGTTAGTATACTTTGGTTTGAAAATTTTATTCAAATTCTTCGGCCCACTTATTCTGAAATATTTCATGAAAAAGATGGGAAGAAAATTTGAACAGCAATTCAACCAACAATTTGGCGGCAGGCAAGCATCACAGGAACCAAAAGGGAAAGTAAGTATAGATAAAAAACCCAAAGCCGGTAAAGGTTCCAATAAAAATGTTGGTGAATATATCGATTACGAAGAAATTGATTAATTTCGGATTTTAACAGAGCCTGATCATTCAGGTTTTGTTTGCGCAAAAAATTGTGATTATAATCAAAAGTCCGATTAATGGCTAAATTAAAGCAATTCTTACCTCACCTGCTTGTTCTGGCAGGTTTTATTGTATTATCATTATTTTACTTTCACCCAGTATTACAAGGAAAAGAGATCTTTCAAAGCGATATTGTTCAATATATTGGCATGGCCAAAGAGCAGAAAGATTTCAGGGCAGAAACTGGAGAGGAACCATATTGGACTGATGCTGCTTTCGGGGGAATGCCCACTTATCAATTAGGAGCTTATTATCCCCATAACTATGTCAAGAAACTAGATATAGCACTAAGGTTTTTACCAAGGCCTGCCGATTATCTTTTTCTGTATTTTATTGGTTTTTATATTCTACTGCTCTGTATGAAAGTAGATTATAAACTCGCGTTTCTGGGCTCTATTGCATTTGGGTTTTCTACTTATCTTATTATTATTCTAGGATTAGGGCATAATTCAAAAGCTCATGCCATTGCCTATATGCCTATGGTTCTAGCGGGTATTATTGCGATATTCAGAAATAGAAATATCTGGAGCTTTTTACTGCTCACTGTAGCAATGGCACTAGAGATCCAGGCGAATCATTTCCAGATGACCTATTATTTACTATTATTGGTCATCGTTCTTGGAATCTCTTATCTGGTTGATGCATACCGAAAGAAAATAATGCCCCACTTTTTCAAATCCATCGGGGTGATGATAATTGCAGTTATTATTGCTATTGCGGCAAATGCCACTAATCTACTGGCAACTAGTGAATATACAAATTTCAGTACCCGTGGTGAATCAGAATTAAGCATACAACCTGACGGAAGCGCTAAAGAAAAGTCTGGTCTTGGGTTTGATTATATTAC
>CAXGBX010000038.1:0-11325 GCA_964008195.1 uncultured Flavobacteriaceae bacterium | reverse complement strand
ATTAACCTTTCTCATTACAAACCAAACCAATAGATTACAAACATAGGATGACATACAGGTTCTATTTTAAATATAGACTAATTTATATTCATGTATTTATCAGTTGAAGATACACTCACGCAATTAAACCCAACTAACAGGCTTTTTCAGCACTTTCAATAATTTTTCTTCTTCGCTTCCCGGCTTAGGATGATGATCGTACACCCATTGCACGTGGGGCGGAAGGCTCATTAGAATACTTTCGATCCGGCCATTGGTCTTTAATCCAAACAAAGTGCCTTTATCATGAACCAGATTAAATTCCACATATCGGCCACGTCTTATTTCCTGCCAGTTCCTGTTTTCTTTTGTATAAGATAAATTCTTTCTTTTCTCTACAATCGGGATATATGCATCCAGGAAGGAATTTCCTACATCAGTCACAAAATCATACCAGTCATTAATTTTCATGTGGCTGTCTCCTTTTAAATAGTCGAAGAAAAGTCCGCCAACTCCACGAGCTTCGTCGCGATGAGCATTCCAAAAATATTCGTCACATTTCCGCTTGAAATCTGTATATAATGAAAAACCATGAGGGGTACAGGCGTTTTTAGAGACTTTATGAAAATGTGTTACATCTTCTTCAAAAAGATAATACGGAGTAAGATCTTGACCGCCTCCAAACCACTGATCTATTACTGTTCCATCTTTATCGTACATCTCAAAATATCTCCAATTTGCATGTACGGTTGGTACCATTGGATTTTTAGGGTGGAGCACTAGACTCAGACCACAAGCGAAGAAATCTACATCTCCAACTTTGAAATACTTTTGCATGGCCGGTGCCAGCGGACCATAAACCGCGGAAATATTTACACCTCCTTTTTCAAATACAGCACCATTTTCAATCACGCGGGTTCTTCCACCTCCACCTTCTTCACGTTTCCAGATATCTTCTTGAAACCTGGCCTTTCCGTCAATTTCTTCAATTTTAGAAGTAATACGGTCTTGTAAATTCTGGATATAGCGGTAAAATTTTTCCTTCATTTTCTGAATATTCAGTCTTCTATATAAACCAACTCATCTTTTACAATTTTAATATCTTCAATCGAAGAAATTTTTACTGCAAGCTTGAGCATTTGTAATAATTTATTAATGTTTGCTTCCCTATGTTGCAGATTGTCAGCAAAAAATTTTCTACCAATCCAGTTATTGTGCAAATCCATAGCCCTGGCAATTTTAGAATTAGGGGATATGTCTTCATGTAGATCGGTTATTTTTTTGCTCCAGAGAATTGCTCTCTCTTCTGACTTTAAAACTCTGTTGCATTTTAAGCAAATTAGATAATTCCAGAGCGCATGTCTAAAAGCATTTGCCTTGTTATCTACATGATGCTCGTTAGGGAATAGTTTATCACAAAGCCTTAGAGTTTCTCTTGTTGCTTTTATAGTAGGCTGGACCAAAAAAGGTTTTGAGAGAAATATCCTCACTAGAGATAATGAGTGTGGGAAGGACAGTTTCCCCAAGCTTTTTAGGCTCACCTATTCTTTGTATTCTTTTACCGCATCTACAAAAGCTTTGGCATTATCTACAGGAATGTCTGGCAATATGCCATGACCCAGGTTTGCGATATATCGGTCTTTTCCAAAAGCCTTGATCATATCATTTACCATGTATTTTATCTCGATTGGTTTGGAATATAACCTTGCGGGATCAAAATTTCCCTGAAGCGTGATCTTTCCTCCACTCAAATATCTCGCGTTTCTAGCTTCACAGGTCCAGTCTACACCCAGTGCGGCAGCTCCAGACTTAGCCATTTTATCCAGGGCAAACCAGCAGCCTTTTCCGTAGGCGATCACAGGGACCTCATCTTTTAAGGCATCGATGATCTGTTGCATATATTTCCAGGAAAATTCCTGATAATCTTTTGGTTCTAATAATCCGCCCCATGAATCAAATAACTGGACGGCATCAACACCGGCTTTCACTTTTTCCTTAAGGTATGCAATAGTAGTATCGGTGATCTTTTGAAGCAGGGTATGGGCAGCTATTGGATTCATAAAGCAGAACCTTTTAGCTTTGTCGAATGTTTTTGAACCCTGTCCCTGTACACAATAACAAAGAATGGTCCAGGGAGAACCGGCAAAACCTATAAGAGGTACTTCATCATTCAGTTCCTGCTTGGTCATTTTAATGGCGTCAAAAACATAGCTCAGTTCCTCATTTACATCAGGAACAACAACCTGTTCTACTTTTTTGGCAGAATCAATAGGATTTGGCAACCATGGTCCAACACCTGGCTTCATCTCCACTTCAATATTCATTGCCTGGGGCACTACCAGAATATCGCTAAAAAGAATAGCAGCATCAGGTCCAATTTGTCTAATTGGCATTACCGTAATTTCTGTAGCAAGCTCCGGGGTTCGGCAACGGGTAAAGAAATCATATTTCTCCTTAAGCTTCATAAAATCAGGCAAATATCTACCTGCCTGTCTCATCATCCAAACCGGTGGACGTTCTACAGATTCCCCTTTTAATGCTTTTAGTAATAAGTCGTTTTTGATCATTTTTCTAATATGTTTTCCCTAGACCTCAAAAATTTTGAAAACTTGTGAGATCTTATTTTCTTTAAGATTTTATTTTTTTCACCACTTTCACGATCACATTTTCAATACTTGGTTTTGAAGCGATAATGATCTCATGGGTATGTTTTTTAGCTTCTGAAGCGGTGGTTTCACCAATACAGAAAGCCGTACTATTTAACCTATTCTGTTCGGTAAAACTTTGAACTCCACTAGGGCTGAAAAACAGGATTCCGTCGAATTCAGATTCGAATTTCTTCAGATTTAATTCCATTTTATATACAGTAGTTTCAGTAAGTTTCACCTTGTTTTTTTTCAGCAATTCCGGAAGTTTGTCCCGGCGATTAGTTCCGCTGAAAAAATGAAAATCTTTATCTCTATGTTTTTCGATGATTTTTAAGGCCAGGTCTTCAGCATAATCTGCCATTTCCATGACTTTAAATCCTTTTTGACGTGCTAGATTTGCAGTTTTTTCACCTACACAAAAACATTTTTCAATTTCCACATTCCTGCTTTCAATAGCCATGATGGCATTTTTACTGGTAAAAATGGCGTTTTGAATTCGGCTGATTTTCAATTCAAAATCGATGAAATCTATGCTTATGGCATCGTATTCAACCAGTCCTATGCCGCTATTCAGTAATAACTCTTTTTGGTTTATAGCCAGCTTTTTTGTGGAAAGCACGGTAGGCATAGCTTAATTGTTTAAAACAGTTTTAATGTTTTTCATCAATTCTTTTCCGCCGCTGTTCAAAATTTCCAGCGCACATTCTTTTCCCATTAATTTTGCTTCGCTTAAAGGCAAAGTTCTTTCTACCTCTATCTTCTTTTTCCCGTCCAGACTGAATAAAGCACCGTAAAAGTGAACATGATCCTCCAGAACTTTAGCCAGAGCACCAATGGGAGCGGTACAACCACCTTCAAGAACCTTTAGAAATTCGCGCTCTATATGAACACAAACTTCAGATTCCCTATGGTTGAGCATGGCTAATGCTTCCCTGCAATAAGAATCATTTTCCATTGCGACAATAAGCATAGCTCCCTGTGCCGGAGCCGGGATCATCCAGTTGAGGTCTATAAAATTTTCCGGTTTGATCTCTATACGTTCCAGTCCGGCAGCGGCGAAAATCGCTCCGTTCCAGTTATTATCGGTAAGTTTTTGCATTCGCGTATTTACATTTCCACGAAGGTCAACTACATGATGTTCAGGAAATTTATGCAGCCATTGTGCTTTTCTTCTAAGACTTCCGGTGGCGATGGTCCCTTTTCCAGATTCAAGAAAACCCACACCCTTGTGCACCAGAATATCCTTACTGCTGGCTCTTTTCATTACCGCGGCCTCCACAATTCCTTTGGGCAGCGCCGTGGGGACATCTTTCATGGAATGTACAGCAATATCAACTTCACCTTTGATCATGGCAACATCCAGGGTCTTCGTAAAAATACCCGTAATTCCCATTTCATATAAAGGCTGATCTAGATTTAAATCCCCCGTGGATTTTACCGGAACAAGTTGGGTTTTGTGGCCTGTCTTTTCAAGAGCATTTTGAACTGTTTTTGCCTGCCAGAGTGCTAATTCGCTATCTCGTGTACCAATTCTAATTACTTTGCTCATTTCCCCACTTCTTCTAATTGAAAAACCTTTTGAATAAGCTCCAGGCTTTCATCTGTAGTTTCAGTATCTCCTTTTAGATGATTGGCAAAATGTTTCATGATTTTTTGAATGATCCTGTTACTCACAATTTCTGCCTGTTCATCGTTGAAATCTGATATTTTCCTGCGCTGGAAATTTAGCTCATCATCTTTCATGGTTTTGAGCTTCTTTTTCAAAGCTTTAATGGTAGGAGCAAATTTTCTGGTTTCCAGCCATTGATTGAAATCATGTTCAACCTCGGTAATGATCTCTTTTGCCTGCGGAATAAATTGTTTTCTACGTTCCAGGGTTTCATCGGTCATTTGAGAAAGATGATCCAGATGGATCAATTTCACATTATCCAGTTCTGCAACATCATCTGAAACATTTTTGGGTATGGAAAGATCCAGTACCAGAAGCTCTTTTTTGGAATAGATCAGCTCTTTAGAAATAGTTGGATTTTGAGCACCTGTAGCGACAATTAAGATATCAGCATTTCTAATTTCTGCCTGTAAATCGGCATAATCCTTCACAATCAGGTTAAACTTCCCAGCGATCTTTTCCGCTTTGTCTTTGGTACGGTTTATTAAGGTAATATGATTATTTCGAGTATGTTTTACCAGATTTTCACAGGTGTTTCTTCCTATTTTGCCTGTTCCAAAAAGCAAAATATTCTTTTCAGAAATATTCTCAATATTTTTTAGAATGTATTGAACGGAAGCAAAGGAAACAGAAGTCGCGCCGCTGGAAATTTCAGTTTCATTCTTGATCCTTTTACTAGCCTGAATAACGGCGTTCACCAGGCGTTCAAGAAAAGCATTCACCAATCCCAGTTTTTTAGATCTTACAAAAGCAATCTTCAGCTGACTAATAATTTCAAAATCCCCGAGAATCTGACTATCAAGACCAGTACCTACCCTGAAAATATGGGAAATAGCCTGCTTGTTTTTGTATACATAAGCGACTTTCTCAAACTCTTCAACAGTACCGTGGGTATGTTCACAGAGCAATTTAATAAGCTGAAATGGATGTTGCGCGAAGCCGTAAATCTCTGTTCGATTGCAGGTGGAAGTCACTAAAATACCATCAATACCTTCATCTTTAGCCTGCTTCAGGAGTCTCAGCTTGGAATCTTCGTCCAGACTAAAATGACCTCTGATCTCGGCATCGGCTTTTTTATAACTTAAACCTATGGTATAAAAGTGCTTTCCTCTGGAAATGTGATAATCCTCCATGTATCTGTTTAGGGAATACGCTTGCAAAAATAAGACAAGCCTAAATTAAAAAGTAACGCTAGAGGCACTAAATGTATCGATAGATGATAATTATCATAAAATTCAACCCTAAAAACGTAAAATACAATACTTTTGTAGTAATGATAGCTTGTTCGACACATTTTGTTTAGATTGATTCTAAATAAATAAAAATTGGGTTTTATGGAAAATCAACTAAAAAATAACGCTGTAAGTATCTCTGAAGAGATAAAGATTGAAGATGGTTTTTTTATACTGAAATTTCAGAATGATACCGCAGATAGTAAACTGATGTCCAGGGAGATTGATAATAGTTTTATTCAATTTCATTTCAATGTCAAGGGAAACAGTAAATTTCTCTTCAATAATGATAATTATGAATTACCTCTGGAAGAGGAAAACTCATTATTATTATATAATCCGCAGCGGGATTTACCACTGAATGTATCCATGGAGCCCGAATCCTGGCTAGTTTCCCTGGTAATATCTATCAAAAAGTTCCATGCATTATTTTCACAGGAAGCAGATTATATCACTTTTTTGAGTGCCGATAATAAGGATAAAAAGTACTACAAAGACGCACCTATTTCACCTTCCATGGCAGTGGTGCTGAACCAGGTGATGAATTTCAACCTTACACCCAGCATCAAAAATCTTTATTTTAAGGCTAAAGCATTTGAATTATTGAGCCTGTATTTTAATAAATCTGAAAATCCCGATTTAGAGCAATGCCCGTTTCTAAGTGACGAGGAAAATATTAAAAAAATCAGGAAAGCCAAAGATATTGTGATTTCCCGAATGGCGGAGCCACCATCGCTTCAGGAACTTTCTGAAGAGATTGGTTTAAGTTTGAAGAAGCTAAAAGAAGGTTTTAAGCAAATCTATGGGGATTCGGTTTATAGCTTTCTATTTGATTATAAGATGGAATATGCCCGTAAATTGCTGGAAACCGGGGAATATAACGTGAACGAAGTTGGCCTTAAAGTAGGTTACAGTACGGCCAGCCATTTTATCGCCGGCTTCAAAAAGAAATTCGGGACAACCCCTAAGAAATATACCCTTTCTGTAAATTGAGCTAGATATGCGATTCATAATAATTTTTAATTTCCTTTTATGTCTGGGTCTGCAGGCTCAGCAAAAGCAGGTACTTATCTTTTCAGAAACAGAAGGCTTCCGGCATAATTCCATAGAAACCGGTATCCAGGCGATACAACAAATTGGGAATCAACTAAATTTTAAAAGTATTAGTAGTCAGGACAGTCGGTTTTTTACTGAAAATGATCTGAGTGAGATAGATCTGGTAATATTTCTGAATACTACGGGTGATATTTTGAATATGGAGGAGCAAACAGCTTTTCAGAATTATATGGACAATGGCGGAAATTTCTTCGGAATCCATTCCGCCGCAGATACCGAGTATAACTGGTATTGGTATGGTGACCTTATTGGGGCATATTTTAAAAGTCATCCTGAAGTTCAGGAAGCGACCATAAATGTGAAAATGCCACAGCATAGTACGGTAAATCACTTGCAGGATGAGGTATGGAAGCGAACTGATGAATGGTATAATTATAAAAATATTGCTAGCGGTTTAAATGTGCTAATGACCTTAGATGAGAGTAGTTATGAAGGAGGCGAAAATGGTGATTTTCATCCTATCGCATGGTTTCAGAATTATTCCGGAGGAGGAGTGTCTATTTATACCGGTGGCGGACATACTTCAGAGGCTTATAGCGAACCAAATTTTCTGGAACATCTAAGCCGTTGTATAGAATTTGCCTTATCAAATTGATTTACTGAAAACTGCCAAATTACAATGAAGCTTTTTAAAAGTTATAAATACGTCATCCTGAATTCATTTCAGGATTTTAACAATTTGAAATCAACTATTTGTATATCCGGTTGTTGCCTAATGTAGGTTTTGTCTGCCTGTGCGCAGTCGAAGGCTAAGACAAAAACGTTTCGACTGCGCTCAACGTGACATTATAACTCTTATATGACCGTGCTGGACATTAAGCGGACATACAATAGAAACTATAATTAAAAGCTGAATCAAGTTCAGCTTGACAAAAAAATTACTTTTGAGAATTTCCTCAAAAACTATGGATTCAGGTCTGAAACAAATTCAGAGTATAAATCAATTATTAGGGGAACAGTCCTAAATGCAATTATCTAATCATAGAAAACTCCGATAGGAAATAAACAGATAAGAAGATGCAGAATATTATTTTTGAGCTGAAAAAGAAAAAATATGAGTAGAGGTGTACTGATGGTTAACCTTGGATCTCCTGACAGTACAGATCCAAAAGATGTAAAAAAGTATCTGGGTGAATTTTTAATGGATGAACGAGTGATCGATGTTCCATTATGGGCCAGGACGCTTTTGGTAAAAGGAATAGTTCTGAATACCCGACCAAAAAAATCGGCTGAAGCCTACCAGAAAATATGGTGGGAAGAAGGTTCCCCATTAATTGTTCTTTCTGAAAGATTACAGGAAAAGGTAGATGCGCAAACATCTGTACCAATCGCCCTGGCGATGAGATATGGAACACCAAATATCAAACAGGGTTTACAGGAATTACACGATAAAGGAGTGGATGAAGTATTGCTTTTTCCACTATACCCTCAGTTTGCCATGGCTACGACTGAAACCATTCTTGTACTCGCGGAAAAACTCAGAAAGGAACATTTTCCTGAAATGAGTTTTACCACGGTTCCTCCTTTTTATAATCACTCAGATTATATTAGAACGCTGGGGAATAGTATTTCAGAAACATTGAAAGAAAAAGAATACGAACATATTTTATTTTCTTATCACGGAGTACCAGAAAGACATATCAGGAAAAGTGATGTTACCAGTTCTCATTGTAAAATTGATGGATCCTGTTGCCAGTCGGCATCTGCCGCACATCAATTTTGCTACAGGCATCAATGTTTTGAAACCACTAGGTTGGTTGCTGAATATTTAGGATTAAAAGAAAATACGTATAGTGTATCTTTTCAATCAAGACTAGGATTTGATCCATGGTTAAAACCTTATACAGATAGAACCATTGAAAGATTCGGAAAACAGGGGATGAAAAAACTTGCCATTGTAACCCCGGCTTTTGTTTCAGATTGCCTGGAGACCCTGGAGGAAATCGCGATGGAGGGAGAAGAAATTTTTCACGAAGTTGGCGGAGAAAAATTTACGGTAGTTCCCTGTTTGAACGATCGGGAAGACTGGGTAAAGGTATTATCCCGGTGGATAGACGAATGGGCGCATCAAAAGCCCGTTGAAGCTTAATGGCGGTAAAAAACTCTAAAGAATTAGGTGAAAAACCTATAGGAAAGCTGCTTATACAACAGGCACTTCCGGCCTCAGTGGGCATCCTGGTGATGTCCCTGAATATTCTTGTAGATACAATTTTTGTTGGGAACTGGATAGGGCCAATAGCCATCGCGGCAATTAACGTAGTATTACCGGTTTCCTTTTTTATTGCTGCCCTTGGAATGGCCATAGGTATAGGCGGGTCTTCTATTATTTCCCGGGCCCTGGGTGCAGATGATTCTTCAAAAGCCTTAAAGACATTTGGAAACCAGATAACACTAACCATATTACTGGCTATAGGCCTGGTAATACCGGGGCTATTCTTTGTAAATGACCTCATCCCTGCATTTGGGGGTAAAGGAGAGATTTTTGATCCTGCCAAAATCTATTATATCATCGTTTTATGCGGAGTACCTTTTCTGGCTTTGGCCATGATGGGAAACAATGTGATTAGGGCAGAAGGGAAGCCAAAATTTGCCATGACGGCAATGATCATTCCTTCTATAGCGAACCTGATTCTTGACTATATTCTTATTTACAAATTGAATATGGGCATGGAAGGGGCAGCCTGGGCTACCACAGCCTCCTATTTATTTTGTCTCGGTTATATTGTCTGGTTTTTTCTTTCGAAAAATTCAGAATTAAAGATCAGTTTTTCCCATTTTCGTCTGGATCTTCCCATTTTAAAAGAAATGTCATCGCTCGGTGCCGTAACCCTGGCCAGACAGGCAGTAGTGAGTGTTACCTATCTTTTAATGAATAATATTTTATTTGATCTGGGGGGTGAAGAGTCAGTTACGGTATATGCTATTATCGCGCGTATGCTCATGTTTGCACTTTTCCCGGTCTTGGGTATTACCCAGGGTTTTTTACCCATTGCTGGTTTCAACTATGGAGCGCAAAAATATTCGAGGGTAAGAAAAAGTATAAATACTGCCATACTTTATGCCTGCCTCATGGGCTTATTAATTTTTCTGGGAATCATGTTCTTTGCATCAGATATTGTAAGGATATTTACCCAGGAAGCTTCTATTGTGGCACAAACACCTTCAGCAATGCGTTGGGTATTCGCCGCAATCCCGATCGTTGCGGTTCAATTAATTGGGGCAGCATATTTCCAGGCAATTGGAAAGGCCGTTCCTGCATTTTTACTAACCTTATCCAGGCAGGGCTTTATCTTTATCCCTCTCGTTTTAGTATTACCGGTGTATTATGGAGAAATAGGAGTATGGATCTCATTTCCTATCGCAGATGTTCTTTCCACCATAATTACTGCGTGGTTCCTTAATCGGGAGATTGTAAAGACCTTAAAATAGCCTTCTTCAAAAATTCACTTAAATCCTTATCTTTAAACCCTATCTAACCAGGATTATTATGATTAAAAAGCTACTTCAGTTAAGCCTATGTTTAGGCGTATTTTTCAGCGGAATTTTTATTGAACCTGTTTCAGCACAGACCTATGATGAGAAATTATACGATGCGCTGGAATATAGATTGATCGGGCCATTTCGAGGAGGTAGAAGTGCAGCAGTTACCGGAGTTTCTGGCAAGCCCAATCTATTTTATTTCGGGGCCGCAGGTGGAGGTGTCTGGAAAACCGAAAACGGGGGAAGGAGCTGGGAAAATATTTCTGATGGCTATTTCGGGGGTTCTATAGGTGCTATTGAAGTTGCTAAAAGCGATCAAAATGTAATTTATGTGGGAGGGGGAGAAAAAACCGTAAGAGGTAACGTTTCTTCAGGTTACGGAATATGGAAATCTGAAAATGCTGGAAAAACCTGGACTAGTGCGGGTCTTGAAGATAGCCGGCATGTTGCCAGAATTGTAACGCATCCTAAAGATTACAACACTGTATATGCCGCGGTTCTTGGAAACATTTATAAACCTACTGAAAACCGAGGAGTTTATAAATCTACCGATGGCGGAAAAAACTGGGAAAAAGTGCTTTTTTCAAATTCGCAGTCGGGGGCCGTTGATTTGATGATGGATCCAAATAACCCAAGAATCCTTTATGCCTCTACCTGGAATGTACAAAGAACCCCTTATAGTTTAAGTAGTGGTGGGGAAGGTTCGGCTCTATGGAAAAGTACCGATAGCGGTGAGAATTGGACTGAAATTTCAAAAAATAAAGGCTTTTCGCAGGATACTTTAGGAATTATTGGCGTTACAGTCTCTCCGGCAAATAGTGAACGCGTATGGGCTATCGTTGAAAATAAAGAAAAAGGCGGGGTTTACAGAAGTGATGATGGCGGGGAAACCTGGGATCATATCAACGAAAACAGAAACTTAAGGCAAAGAGCCTGGTATTATACCCGGATCTATGCTGATTCTAAAGATGAAGATATTGTTTATGTATTAAATGTGAACTATCATAAAAGTACAGACGGCGGAAAAACTTTTTCTTCAGATCGTGCGCCACATGGAGATCACCATGACCTTTGGATTTCTCCTGAAAATCCTGATAGAATGATTATGGGAGACGATGGTGGGGCGCAGGTTACTTATGATGGTGGGGAAACCTGGAGTACCTATCACAATCAGCCAACATCACAGTTTTATAGAGTAACT
>CAXGBX010000037.1:0-11490 GCA_964008195.1 uncultured Flavobacteriaceae bacterium | reverse complement strand
GTGAACTGGGGTGCTGGTCCCCGGGCGGGCCAGGCAATGATCCTTACGGCAAAAGCCCGAGCATTAATCCACGGCAGGCTCGCCGTAACTCTGGAAGATTTAAAGCACGTCGCTCTACCGGTTTTACGTCACCGTACCATTATAAATTTTAAAGCTGAAGCAGAAGGCATTAGCTCAGACGATGTAACCCTTCATCTTTTAAAATCGATTAAGGAAGGAACTAACACATATAAGAGTTGATTAAAGAATATCAACAATTATTAAAACCCGAAATCGTAAATAGCGTTTCCGGATTATCGCTTATTTCCCGGGTGATTGTAGATGGATATTTACACGGACTAAATTCCAGCAGGCGGGTAGGAGCAGGTATGGAATTCAGCCAATATCGGGGATATGAGCCCGGTGACGATTTAAGACGTTTAGACTGGAAAATGCTGGCTCGTTCCGGAAGATATTATATAAAACAGTCTGAAATTGAAACCAATATTGCTGTAAAGTTCATAGTCGATTCTAGTAAATCGATGCTGCATGAGGAAGACGGAATTTCTAAAATGGATTATGTAAAGGTTTTAGTAGCTTCTTTGGCTCATTTATGCCAGAACCAGGGTGATGCGGTAGGTTTGTTTGCGCTAAATAATCAAAATTTAAGGAGTGTTTTTCCCAGGGTTCAGAAGCAACATTTTAATCGACTTTTACTGGAATTAATAAATATTAAAAGTCAAGGGAAATGGCCGGATGATCCTGCGATCGTCGAAAAAATCCATAACAGGGGTGAGAAGGAAATGATCATTTTTATTTCTGATATGTATGAAAAAAGTGCTGAAATAACCAATTTGATCAAAAGGCTGAAGACCTCCCGGAACGAAGTGGTTTTATTTCAGGTTATAGGAAAAAATGAAATGGATTTTGATTACAAAGGCACTCTTACTTTTGAAGATCTTGAAACCGGAAAACGGATAAAAATAGATTCTGCGAAGGCGAAAACAGATTACTTGCAAGCACTGGAAAAAAGTTTAGCTACTATAAAAAATGAATTACTTGCCCGTGATATTAGTTATGAACTTTTCAGAATGGATGAAAATATTGGACAATTGCTTCAAACTTTTTTAAAGAAACGGAATAGGTTAATCTAATATGGTATTTCTCACCTCTACATACCTATGGGCTTTATTAGGACTTGCCATTCCCATCGCCATCCATTTATGGGGTAAGAAAGAAGGCCGCACCATAAAAATGGGGAGCATTCAGTTTTTTAAAGAATCAGATCCTAAGAAAACTAGCTCTATCAGTATCAATGAATGGTGGCTGCTGGTACTTAGAATGCTCATAATTGGGATTATAGCCTGTATTCTTGCTGAACCTGTGTTGGAAAAAAGTAAGATTGACAAGAGCCTTACGTATTTTATAGATCCATCCATAGCTAGAGATCCCGATTTTGAAGATCTCGTTGATTCTCTGGATTTAAATCATGATTTGAAATTATTGCAAAAAGGTTTTCCAGGCTTTGATAGGGAGGACATGAATGTTGCCGATTATAGAACACCTGATTACTGGCAATTGGCAAAACAGATGGAAAGCCTAGCGGCAGATAGTATTATAGTCTTCACCCGTGCGTCTGTTCCAGGGATTAAGGGAAAAAGACCCGAAATTAATAAAAACATCAACTGGATTTTATTGAATGCTGAAAACCCTAGAACAACACCTGTGGAAGCCAGGAGAACAGAAGGCGGAGTTCATTTAATTTCAATGCTGAGCGATGATAAACGGATAAAATTTGAAAAAGAAGTAGTTTCTATAAATGATAACAGATTAGAAATTAACGCTCAGGGTGATAGTGTGAAAGTAACAGCGCGTGACCAAAGTCAGCGATTAGCGCTGAAAAATGAAATCCAGATGAATGTACAAATGTTTTATTCAGATAGTCTGGAAAAGGAAGTCCGTTACATTGAGAGTGCTTTTTCAGCGATCTCAAACTATTTGAATGCTGATATAAGACTTTCGAAAACCAGAAGCAGGGATAGTCTAATCGAAGGCAATCCTCTCATTTGGTTGAGCAAAGAATCCCCAATACAAACTTCCGGGAACCTACTTATTTACAGGCCAGACAGCCTGGCTAATTCTTTGATTGAACCCGGAACTTCTAAAAACTTATTTTATCTAACGAGTCCGGTAAACGCTGAAAATATTGTCGAAGATCATCTGGCAGAAAAACTGATCAGATTCCTTGATTTACGTAATGGGATAAATGAGAAGATAGAAAAATATGATACCCGGGTTATGGATAGAGCAGCTTTTTTGCCCGTGGAGGATTTAGATAAAATTGCAAAAGTCCGACCGGTTGCATCTTCCATTTCTAAATGGTTCTGGATTTTGCTGACATTATTATTAATTAGTGAGCGACTATTGGCGGGTTATAGAAAACAGTGAAAAATACGGGGGTAAGCATATTGACCAATTTTAAAAAGCGATGGCAGCTATTGGTATGGCTCAAAATTGCATTAATAGCCCTGGCTCCCGCTGTGTTAGTATTTTTTATTCTGAACAACCTCTTCTGGGCTGCGCTGGTGTTTTTAGGAAGTACCGGCTTGATGGCTATTTTCTATAAACCCTGGAATGTTGATTTAAAAAAGGTAAGCAATTCAGTAGATCATCAGCTTTCAAGCATGGAAAATAGTTCGGGCTTGTTATTGATACCCGCCGAAAATCTTTCAGGTATTGCCAGGCTTCAGCAGATGAAAGTCAGTAGGCAATTAAAGGCGCATAAAAAAGCTATTAAACCGGAAGTGCAATTTGGCAAGACGATTTTGTTCAGTTCTTTAATTATTGGGACTGGATTTTTGATAGATCATTTTCAGCTTTTTAATTTCGAAAAAAACTTTGATTCTCCGGCAGAGCAAGAAGAGTTCATTGGTTTCGAACCTATCGATTCCGTTAGTAAAGAAACCATTCCGCCGAAACTGGAAAATCAACAGTTAATAGTCACTTATCCTGCATATACCAATATTTCTTCTTTTAGCGCTTCAAAAATGGACGTGAAAGCGGTGGAAGGTACACGCCTCACCTGGAAACTAAAATTTGATAAAAAACCAGACAGTGTATTCATGGAAAGTATGGGCAACAAATATTTCATGAAATTGAATGATGAATATTATACCAGAAGTTCCACGGTATCCGGCTTTGGATTTTATAATTTCCGATTTACTGACGAGCAAGGTACATCTTATACTTCAGACCTTTATGCTATTGAAGCTTTCGAAGATCAAAGCCCGGTTATCGAAATTAAAGATTTGAAGCAATTTTCAACTTTCCGAATAGATGAAAGAAAAGATATTTCTTTTAAAGCTTTGCTTACAGATGATTTTGGGCTGGCTGACGCCTATATTATTGCGACGGTAAGTAAAGGCAGTGGAGAATCGGTAAAGTTCAGGGAAGAAAAATTAAGTTTTAAGGAGGCAATAAAGATTGGACAAAAACGTCAGTTATTATCCAGGAAATTGAACTTAGATAATTTAAAAATGGAAACAGGGGATGAGCTTTACTTTTATATTGAAGCTTTAGATCTCAAACAACCCAGGCCGAATAAAGCCAGGAGTGAAACTTATTTCGCAGTGATCCAGGACACCGCGACAAATAGCTTTGCAGTGGAGGGAAGTATGGGAGCAGATCTAATGCCGGAATATTTCCGTAGCCAGCGACAATTAATTATTGATACCGAAGAATTAATTAAAGATAGGCCGAAATTATCCAAAAAAGATTTTAATACCGAAAGCAATAACCTGGGTTTCGATCAAAAAAGTCTGCGTATAAAATATGGCCAGTTTATAGGTGATGAAACAGAAGGTGCTTCGGAAGCTCAAAATACCGATGAAGCGCCGGAAAATGATTTAGATCATAACGATCCCTTAGCGGAATATACTCATGACCATGATGGTGAAAATGAACATAATCTGGTGGAAACTGAAAAGAACCACGAAGAAGAGGATTCAAATAACCCATTGAGCGAGTATGTTCACAATCACAGCGATCCCGAAGCATCCACGCTTTTTAGCAATTCACTGAAAAGCAAATTGCGACAGGCGCTGAACATTATGTGGGATGCAGAATTGCATCTTCGTATGTATGAACCTGAAAAGTCACTGCCCTATCAATATAAAGCCCTGGCGCTGATTCAGGAGATAAAGAATTCGGCACGTATTTATGTACACCGTATTGGTTTTGATCCGCCACCCATTAAGGAAGAAGTGCGATTAACAGGAGAACTGGAGCAGGTTTCCAGCATTCGAAAGGAAGAAAATCTGGAAGAACCAGATGTTCATCCGGCGATGCGACAAGCGATTGGTAGGCTGGAAGAACTAATAAAAAATCCTGTAGGCATCACCCAAAATGACAGAAAGCTTTTTGAAAATGCCGGCGATGAACTTGCAGCTATTGCTATTGATATTGATCAACCTGCTAAGTATTTGAGCGTTTTACAGCAGCTTAAAACGCTAACCGGAAATATTGAAATACCTGTGGAAACTCTTCATAAGGTTCAGCGTGGTTTACTTGAGGCGGTTTCAGCACCTAAACCAAATCCGTCTAAAAGCATCAAATTTTCCAGCAGGTTAAATGAAATAGTTCTGGAAGAACTGGAGGAGAATGATGAATAACTTTAGATTTTTAAATATAGATTGGTTGATGCCGGTACTTTTTACCGGTATCATTCTATTAATAATTTTTATCTGGAAAGAATGGCGTGTTTCTGGAAATAGAAGATTTCTAATAAAATCTTTCCTGGCCTTTCTAGCGATTGCTTCTCTAGCGCTTGTCACCTTAAAACCATTCCGACTAGTGGAAGCCGAAGAAAATAAAGTAATCATCTTAACACCCGGTTACAATGAAAACCAACTGGATAGCCTTCAGAAGAATACTAAAAATCTTAAAATTATAAGGTATGAACCGGGAGAACCTATTTTTAAAGAAAAGGATAAAATAACCTCTGCTTTTATCCTGGGACATGGGATTCCTTCTTTCGATTTGTGGCAGCTTGATGGGATTTCTTCTAAATTTTTGTCTGGTGAAAGTCCAGACGGAGTGCTAAAACTGAATTATAAACAGGAAAATCTTATTGGAAAAACGTTAAGTATTCAGGGTAAATATAAAAATTCCAAAAATGGGACTAAACTGTTCCTGGAAGGTCCTGCAGGAAGAAACCTGGATTCTATATTATTGAAAAATTCGGGAGTACAAAATTTCAGTTTAAGTACTACCTTAAAAGCCAAAGGTAACTTTCTCTATGCTTTGGTAGAAAAGGATAATTCTGGGAATGTTATCAGGTCGAACCCTGTTCCGGTAAAAGTAAAGGATCGAAAACTTTTAAAAATTTTAGTGCTGAATGCCTTCCCAACTTTTGAGACTAAATATTTAAAGAATTTTCTCTCGGAATTAGGTAATGAAGTTATCGTTAGAAGCCAGCTTACCAGGGGCCGATTTAAATTTGAATATTTTAATACGGAACCGCTCCCTGTTAACAGCTTGTCTGAAGAAATCCTTGAAAACTTTGACCTCTTGATCATTGATGCTATTGAGTTGAAAAATATGGCCGGGCAAACCCAAAACATTCTAAAAAGAGCTGTGAAAGAGCAAGGTCTGGGAATATTTATCCAGCCTGATCTAAATTTCTTAAATACACCCGGGAAATTCACTGAACTGAATTTCACTTCGAATAAAAACTCTAAGGTAAACCTTGCAGAATTTCCTGAAGTTTCTGTGGAAACTTATCCGTTTATACTGGATGATGAATTGAGCCTTCTGACAATACATGAATCTAATGCTAAGATAATTTCAGGTTATAAAAAACTTCGAAATGGGCAGATTGGAAGCAGTGTATTTCAGAATACATATAAATTGCTTTTGAATGGAAATAGTGAAGCTTATCAGGCTTTATGGTCGCAACTGATGGAGAGGCTTGCTAAAGCAGAAAATCCGGTTTCACAATGGAATAGTGATTCTTTCATGGCAATTAAAAACGAAGCTTTTTCATTTAAAGTCAGGACCAGCCTTCAGGATCCAGAAATTAAGGAGGAAAAACAAAATGAAATCCCTATAAAAGCTGATATTGATATTCCCACGCTTTGGGAAGGAAATGTTTATCCTCGGGAAGAGGGCTGGCAATATCTTGCTACCAATCAGGATAGCACTTCAGGATTTTATTATTACACGGGGAATATCAAAGATTGGTCTTTACTTAAAGCTCAAGAAACCATACAGGAGAATATGCGGTATTTTAATTCAGAATTAAAAGAAAATCAGCTGCAAAAAGTGCAACAACCACTAAACCTGATCTGGTTTTATATAATCGCACTGCTATCTTTAGGCTTTTTATGGCTGGAACCTAAAATAAGTAGCTGAGCAATCTTAGTTCAGAAATAACATTTAAACCAACAGCTTTTGCTTTGTTATAACCTGACCAGACTAGGTTGACATTTGTATGTTTAAGAACCAAAAATTCCATTAGTGCAGAAAATTAAAACTGATATTCGTTTAATTCAGTTGACTTTCTTGCAACGGGTATTCTAAATAGAAAATACTACTTTGAAAATTTTTTGTCTGTGAATTTTCCTAAATCGAAAAATGATGTCATTCTTAACTTGTTTCAAAATCACATTTTGATGTAAACTACTGCCATATTAAACCCTGGAATGAATTCAGGTTGATGAAAGAAGCTTATAGGACAGAAAACGGATATATAAAAAATAACTAAAACAACTTTAAATGTTAACAAGAATGTTGCTGCCGCGATATGCGGTGATTTCAAGATTGTAGATTAGGATTGAAATGTATACGATCATAGAAGAAGTGAACTGGTCTCCATTTGCCGATTTAGACTTTCTCAGAACAAACCTTTTTGTGATGGAGCACATAGATAGCATTTGGAGCACGAAGCCGTAGCTTTTGACATGCCTCCAATGAAAAAATAGATTTTCAAAATTTTTACAGGTTAAGTTTAAATTATTTTAAATCTTCTCCTGAATATCTTCAATTTTTATTTTTCGCAAAAGTATTAATCCATAGATAAAACAGGGCAGGACGACTAGTGCTAAAATGGAACTGTTTAGTAAAGATTGGTTGTCCGAATGTTTTTCAGAAACCTCTTTAAACACTTCAAGTTTATCTAAATTACCAACCACATCAATTAGAGCATGAAGCAGCACCAAAGGCCAAATTTTATGTGTACGTAATAACAGGGCTCCAAACATAGTACCTATGAAGGTGGCAAACAGAACCTGGGCAATTTCACCATATAAACCTTTATCAAATTTTAAAAGATGAAGAAGCCCAAATATCATAGCTGCGGTAATTACTGATAAAACAACTCCATTTTTGGAAGTGCCATATTTTTTTAACAATAAAGACTGGGTAAAGCCGCGCAACATAAATTCTTCAGAAAAACCCACAGATAAACTCCATAAGGCCAGAAGAATATAATTCAGCGCTGTAACTCCTTCAAAATTGATATCGCCGGGTTCTGGGATATTAATGAGTACTAAATAAAGCGGGAAAATTAATAAGAACCAATTCTTTAATTTGAATTTATTAAAAAATCCCGCTAAATTTAATAGTTCATACTTACAAATTAGCCAAAACGAAACCAGACTATAACCTGTATTAAACAGGATAGAAACGAGATGTTTAGTGTTTATGGAATAATAGCCCGCTAGTTCTAAATAGTTAATGAGCTGCATCTTTAAATGACTGATAGCGAAAAAACTGGAAAGAAAAATGATTATAACTATTATGGGATGATTAAGCTTGAGCTTCATGTTTTTTAATAATTTGAGATATAAATTAGGCTGATATTTAGTTAGGAAAACTAGCTTTCTAAATATAAGACGCTCAAAAACATTAAAAGGTTGCCTGGAATTACATTAAATTATTCATTTAATAATTTTTATTGTCGTTTTTATGGAAAATATGAATTAGGATTTTTTTGTAATTGTGTACGGTTTTATAGAAGATTATTAAAAGCTAGAGAAGATGACAACCATTAAAAATTTAGGAACTAATAATACACGTTTACCATGGGTGGGGAAATAGACGAAGGTGGTTGAGTGTTTTATAATAGGAGTTTTTTTAAAAACTATGAAGGCAAAATTTTAACTGGCTTATTTCAGGAATTTTGAAACTTTTTGCAGTTTTAAGTTAATCGCTGCAAGCTTAAATGTAAATTTAGGCTCTTTGGGGAAGTTTAATCCTTATCCCAAAATAAATGACAAAACTGGATTATAAATGTAGCCAGGGTTTAATCTAATTGAATACATTCTTTTGCCATGTTCTAATATTGAATTGGAAAGTAGCAAAATAACCTAGCTAAAAGAATAGTATAATTTTTCTGAAGTTATAGCAAAACTTTAAAGAATTAAGCTGCATTAAGAGCAGGCTTTCGATATGCGAATATTGATTTTCTGATGGATAAAAACCATTCTGACTTCTCGTTTGCCAAGTGATGGCTTGAAATTACCATAAAATTAAAAACTAATTCCTACTCCAAAATTAAAATTAGAGGTGTATTCCCGGCTGCCTAAAGGCGTTTCACTATCTAAATAATAGTTGAAAAGCGCGAAGACCTTGAACCAACTTGAAAGCGGTACATCCATCCTGAATTGCTCCAGAATGCGATAATCACTGAAATCTTCATATAAAGGCTGGTAGTATACCGTATTGGATAAAGAAAAGCGATTGGATTTTGGAAAGTAGGAAAGGCTCAGGTAAGTGCTGTTTCGGTGATTGTATTCTGTAGTACCGGCTTCATCACTATGTTCAACTTCATATAAATAACTGTTACCGGCATAACCGGTAAAATTTTCTTTATCTACCCATTTTACGCGAAGTCCCAGACCCACTAAATTTCGTTGTTCTACCACCAGCAATTGGTTATACTGGCCCTGAATAAAAGCTTCCAGCCTTAACAATGTATTGAATTTATAATTAAACCTACCGTGGAGGAACCAGGAATTTTGTAGGTTTTTTTCATCCGCATCAATTAGCTTATAGTTACCCAGTAATAAAAATATTTTTTTTAGATCCTTAGACTTAACCTGCGAAGTGACTGTTGCGTCTAATTGGTTCACTTTAATACCATCATTGCTGGTGTGGTTAAAAGAAAAGTCTGCGTTTAGTACAAAGCGGATAGAATCGGTTTGCATACGCCTTGATTCAATATTTATCAGTTGTGCGCTAACGAACCCGGGAATAATTGCTAATAAAAGAAGACAAAAAAAATTCTTCATTCTGTTTTTAGGATGCAAAGTTAGAAAAATGAAATTCTTTTAAAAAGCTGTCTCATAAGTTAGAAATATGTCATCCTGAATTCATTTCAAGTTCTTAGTAAGTTTATAATCAATAATTTTTAGAAGCTGAAACAAGTCCAACTTGACGAAAAATGAACTTTTGAGACAGTTTCTTTTTCGAAATTATAATACCTGGTAATTTAAAACTGGCCAATTATAAACCTGATATTTAGCATTCATATAGGTCTTTTAAAAAAGAATAGCCTGTCTAAGAATTTGACTAAGAGTCATTCTGAAATACTATTCAGTTTAACGAAGTCAGAAGCTTTAGACAGCCTATTCAAATTATTTCCAAATTTCAGAAATAATAAGGATGAAAGCATCATCCATCTAAGATCTTACAGCTTTTTCAATTTCAGTATCGCCGGCAAGGATTTCGAATGTCTCATTATGACGCACCTTATCATCCAGAACTTCCACCAGGGTTTTAGCGACATCGGGACGGGAAATTTCACCCTTTTCATTAAGTTTCTGCTCCAACTTAATTTTTCCCGAAGCAGCATTATTGGTCAGGGCTCCAGGTCTTACAATGCTGTAGTTGATTCCTTTGGTTTTTAAATATTCATCAGCGTTCTGCTTGGCTTGCAGATATTCTTTTAAGTCTTCACTATCTGATGGATTATCAGCTCCCATAGAACTTAGCATCACAAATTTTGAAATTTCTGAATTTTTAGCGGCATCGGTTAATTTTTTAGCACCTTCCTGGTCCACGCCAATCACATTTTTACCTTTAGAACCGGCTGCAAATATCACTTTTTGCATATTATTGGTGGTCTGGGTTAAATCTTTTTCCAGGTCGGCAAGAATAGTCGTCACATTATTATTTTCGAACTCTTCTTTTTGTTCACTGGAGCGAACCATCGCCACCGGATTATAATTATTCGATTGTTTTAAAAGATCGATGATGATTCTTCCCGTGGTACCATTGGCACCGGCTACTAATACATTTTCCTTTTTCATAACTCTTATTTTTAAATTTTATTAAATCAATTTCTTACTACTGAAATTTTATTCCAGACTTACAATAACTTTACCCTGCGCTCTTCCGGTAGCTAAATATTCAAACGCCTTTACTGCATCCTCAAAATCGTACACAAGATCGATACTTGGTCTAATGGTACGTTCTTCCACCATTTCCTTTATCTCCTTTAATTGATTAGCATTTGGTTGCATCCAGGTATGTTTATAGGTAGCCGACTTCTCTTTGATTAATTTCGTGAGCTTTTCAGGCATCTGGTAATCTTCTATGCCCATTTGTTTAGCCGATTCAGGATCTGGTGGTCCAACAATCGTAGTTACACAACCTCCGCTTTTAATGATTTCGAAAGCTTCAAAAGTATAATCATCGCCCAAAGTATCGAATACAATATCCAGGTCGTTGGCCACTTCTTTGTAGTCTTCATTTTTATAATCTATCACCCTGTCGGCACCCAGTGCTTTCACCCAGTCAAGATTTGTACTGCTGGTCGTGGTATAAACAATCGCGCCTTTTTCCTTGGCATATTGCACCGCAAAACTACCTACACCTCCAGAACCCGCGTGGATCAAAATTCGATCATCCTTTTTTAATCCTGCTTTCTCCAATGCCTGTATTGCGGTAAGGCCGGTAAGAGGTAGGGAAGAGGCTTTTTCAAAAGTTACATTTTCAGGTTTAAGGGCTACCACGCTGCTATCTACGGAAACAAATTCTGCCAGAGTCCCCATATATTCCTGCGGTACCCGAGCATATACTTCATCCCCAATTTCAAATTCTTTTACTTCTGAACCCTTTTCTTGAACTATACCACTTACATCATAGCCTATCCTAGTAGGCAAATCTAGTTGAAGTAATTCCTTCAAATGTCCCTGAACGATCTTATAATCTATAGGATTTAGCGCGGCGGCTTTTACCTCGATTAAAATTTCCGAATCTGAAATTTCTGGTTTATCTATTTCCGCAAATTTCAGACTGTCTTTGAAGTCTCCGTATTTTGTTATTTGTAATGCTTTCATAATCATTTATTATTTTTTTCAGTTGAAATGTTTTCAGGATGCTGAGACAGGATATCGACCCATGATTCCAGCGTTTTTTTTAATAAAATCACGTCTGAAAGTTCAACATCATCATTAATTAAAGTTTTTAATAGGTCTTGCGGAATAGAGGAAGACCGCTCCTTTATTT
>CAXGBX010000036.1:0-11545 GCA_964008195.1 uncultured Flavobacteriaceae bacterium | reverse complement strand
CGATTTTGGTATTGGAACTTTCAGCAATTACCGTGTCATTCCAGATGGCTTTCATAGCACGAATTTTTTTGGATTATTTTTTTCTAAAGATATAATTTTTGTACCAGTTTTTCTCGTCATTAAAAGATTGCTCAAGATTCAAACCAGCTTGATCTGCCAGCCAGTTTACGATAGAGTCATCATATTTCTGAGAGATTTCAGTATTAATACTTTCCCAGGCATCAAAATTTACCTCCAGCCCAAGTTTTTTAATAGGTATATTTTGTGACTTTTTGCTTACCAGAAAACTTTTTGCCGTTCCCGTTTCGGGATCGTAAGTTTCCCAATGTAAGAAACTATCTGTATCAAACTCCCCTTCCAGTTCGCTGTTAATTCTAACCAGAAGGTTTTTATTAAATTCTGAAGTGATTCCTGCCGGGTCATTATATGCATTCAAAATGGTTTGCGGATCTTTTTTCTGATCAAATCCCATAAACAACATATCGTCATCACTCATAGCATTTGCAATATTTTCCAGAAAATTTACCGCTTCTTCATGGGATAGGTTACCAATATTGCTGCCCAGTACGATAATTACTTTTTTTCGGGTATTATATTCTGAAAGTTTTTCCAGGGTTTTGAAATAGGTTCCCTGCTGGATCTTTACATCTACCTCAGAAATTTCTTCTGCCAGGGAAGTTTCAAGTTCTTCCAGTACATTCTGGCTAATATCAACAGGCAGGTAATTGAATTTATAGTTTTTATCTACCAGTTCTTTCAAGATCACTTTTGTTTTCTTTCCATCTCCGGCACCAAGTTCAATGAGATCAAATCCAGCATCGCTACTAAAAGCTTTTGCAATAGCTTCTGTATTCGATTTTAGAATGTTCATTTCACAGGATGTTAAGTAATACTCTGGCATATCCATGATCTTTTGAAAAAGTTTATCACCTTTTTTATCATAAATATATTTGGAGAGCAGATATTTGGGATTATTAGTTAATCCTTTGTAAGTATCTTCAGCAAAAGCTGTTTCAAACATGGTTTCTGGTGGGTTTTTCATTTAATTCTATTATTATTTAACCAGTCTGAAACCTGTAAATTGCCATCTCAGCGGTGCATGAAAGAAATTTCTATAAGTATATCTGGTATGGTTTTTTGAAGTGGCAACAGAGCCACCTCGCAATACTTTTTGATTTACCATGAATTTGCCATTGTATTCACCAAGAGCTCCTTCAGGTTTTGTATAATTTGGGTAGGGAGTATAGGCACTTTCTGTCCATTCCCAGCGGCTTCCCCACTCAAATTTTTCCTGGGCTGTTTCCCATTCTTCTTCTGTAGGCAATCTCATTCCTTTCCATTGAGCAAAAGCAAAAGCCTCATAATATGAAATATGGGTGACCGGTGCATTTAAATTCAGCTTTTTAAGTCCGTTTAGGGTATATTGATGCCATTTATTGTCAACTTTATGCCAGTAAGCAGGGGAGCTGATTTCATTTGTATTCTTCCAGTCCCATCCTTCAGCATGCCATAATAGTACATCGTCATATCCATCAGCTTCCATAAACTCGATAAATTCTTTATTATTTATCAGTTTATTGGAAATGCTAAAATCCTGAAGGTATTTTTTATGTACACCCTTTTCATTATCGTAGCAGAAATCATTGGTTTTATGTCCAATTTCATAAACACCTTCAGAAAACTGCAACCATTCCTGTTGAAAATCCTGAATCGGATTTTCCTGAAATTCATCATTATATTTTGGTAACAGCGGATTGTTTCCAAGAATATATTTAATATCGGTATAAAGTAATTCCTGATGTTGCTTCTCGTGATGACAGCCAATTTCCATCACGCCCAGCGCCTCTTTATCCAGGTTTTTATTCTCTAATAATTTCAGGATTTCTTCAGTAACATAATTTCTGAATTTATAAATCCATTTTACGGTTGGCCTGGATAAATTGCCTCGATTGGTTCTTACTACTTTTTCACCTACACTTTCGTAATAACTATTGAAAACATAAGCAGTATTTTCATCAAATAATCTATGAGAATCACCGTATTTCTTCAGAATAAATTCTTCAAAAAACCAGGTAGTATGTCCCAGGTGCCATTTTGGGGGCGAAACATTTTCGATGGGTTGTACTACATAATCTTCAGTTTCCAGAAAGGAACAAATTTTTTCTGAATCTTCTCTGGTTTCCTTAAAAAGTTGAATTATTTCTTGTTGTGAAAGCATAAAAAAGAGTGACACATTTAGGCATCACTCAAATTTACAATTTTTTAAAAATGACCTTGCTAATCAGTCGTTAATGTGGCGTTAAAAAGTAATTATTTAGCAAAATAGAATACTACCGGTAATTTATAGCTTATAGCTATCGCACGATTATCTATTTCAGCAGGAGTCAATATTGGTAAGGATAACATCGTTCTTGATAACTCAGATTCTATAATCTTATTTGGGGCATCAATTTTCAAATTAGTGACTTTACCATTATCATCGATTACGAAATCTACCATGCTTCTATAAGTAACTTTTCGTTTTAAATGTTTTCTTACTCCGTCCAAATCAAAATTGGAATTCACATATGTTGATAGCCATTTGCTAAAGCAAGTTTTTTTATCTTTTGCCTTTAAGCAATCCTCATTTAATGGAGGGGTATCTACGACTTTAATGCCTGGTATATCGGTAATATTTGTAACCTTCACTGCATACCTCATTAAGACATTCACTGGCACTCCATCTTTAGTTCCTGGTTTATATTCCGGAAGGTTTTCTAAGATTCGAATAGCTTCATTTTTGAAAGCATCCTCTTCAGCCTTTACAGAAAACCACTTTAATTTGCCTTCTGGTCCTAAAATGAATCGGAAATTGATTACCGTTTCGTCGATCGAGTCTGATAAAATTTCTTTATCAAAATTTTGCTGTACGTAATTAGCAAAAGACCTTTGAGAACAATTAAAATCCTCCTCCTCTGTACAGCCTTTAAAAACTGGCTTATCCTTGAGATCCTTCAAAGGGATTATATCATCAGATTGATTTTGAGCCTGACCAGAAATCGTCAGGAAAAAAAGAATAATTGCAATTAGAGATTTCATTTAAAAAGTTAAAGGAATAGTATATTTGATAGCTTTTGGCTTTCCGGCTAATTTTCCAGGGGTCATTTCTGGAATAGATTCCATTAACCTTTTAGCCTCGGCTTTCAATTCAGGATGTTTACTTTCAACGGAATTCACCACGACATTTCCTTCTTCATTCACTTCCATTTTAACAACCGCCTTTCCACGAATCCATTCACCTTTAGCGTTTTTGGAATATTTGATGTTCTCTTTGATATGCTTCATCAGCATATTATTGAAACATGTCTTGGTATCTTCAGCATCTTCACAGCCTATCCAGACTGGCGCCGTTCCTTTCATACTCACCTTATTTCCTTTTACACTTACATCATCCTGGGCAAAGGAAGTAAAGCTAAAAAGCAATAAACCGACAATCAATAATTTTTTCATAGCACTTATGTTAGTTAAATTTCAATTAGAAATTAAAAGGGACAGTGAAATTTCTTGAGTCTGCTTCTCCATTAAGAGTTCCAGGCTCCATATCTGGAATTTTCATGATCATTTCCCTCGCTGCTTCTTTAACAGCAGGCTCATTGCCTTCAATAGAGTTTACAAGAACCTCGCCATTTTCATCAATAGCAAAAGATATTGTTACCTTACCTCTTACATATTCACCAGCATCATTTTTTGGATATTCATAATTTTCTCTTACGTGTTGGGAAAGTTTTTGATTAAAGCACTTTTTTACGTCTTCGCTGTTCTCACAACCTGGCCAAACCGGTGAGGTCTGCTGGGCATTTGAGAGTGCAATACCTCCAAATAAAAAACATGCGATAACAACTAACTTCTTCATTTTTCTGAAATTTTAAAGGTTAAACTATACCGCAACTTTGGCTTTAATGCCTGGATGCGGATCATAATTCTCCAATATAAAATCTTCAAACTTGAAATCAAAAATATCTTTTACTTCAGGATTTATTTTCATAGTGGGAAGTGCTCTAGGCTCTCGGCTAAGTTGCAGTTCCACCTGTTCCATATGATTGCTGTAAATATGAGCATCACCAAAAGTATGCACAAAATCTCCCGGCATATATCCGCAAACCTGTGCCATCATCATAGTAAGCAGGGCATAGGAAGCGATATTAAAAGGTACTCCCAAAAATATATCTGCACTTCTCTGGTAAAGCTGACAAGACAATTTTCCATCGGCTACATAGAATTGAAAAAAGGCATGGCAGGGTGGAAGAGCTGCTTTTCCATTGGCAACATTTTCTGAAAATGAAACAGAAGTATCCGGCAGCACAGAAGGGTTCCAGGCCGAAACTAACATCCTTCTGCTATTTGGATTATTTTTTAATGTATGAACTATCTCTTTGA
Source organism: uncultured Flavobacteriaceae bacterium (assembly GCA_964008195.1). Taxonomy (GTDB): domain Bacteria; phylum Bacteroidota; class Bacteroidia; order Flavobacteriales; family Flavobacteriaceae; genus Christiangramia. The sequence goes on along the minus strand of CAXGBX010000036.1, from coordinate 7,129 downwards.
TTTGGTCAATTTCTTCACTATTCCAGTTTCTCCACTGATGGCCATATACCGGTCCCAGATCTCCATTTTCATCTGCCCACTCATTCCAGATGCGAACGCCATTCTCCTTCAAATAATCAATGTTGGTGTCACCTTTTAAAAACCAAAGCAGTTCATATATAATTGATTTAAGGTGTAGCTTTTTTGTGGTTACCATCGGGAAACCTTCACTTAGGTCAAATCTCATCTGGTATCCAAATACGCTTTTAGTGCCGGTTCCCGTTCGGTCTCCTTTTTGGGCTCCGTGCTCTAATACGTGTTTTAGCAGATCATGATATTGTTTCATTTTCGATTTATTTCAATAGAGGGGATAAAGTATTCAAATTTCGATAAATATAAGAATTACCCTCATTTAAGTTTTTAGAACTTATTAAGAATTCTATTATATATTAACCCTAAGGGCGATTTATTTTGACTGAATGCAAGCAGGAGTTTGAAATTTTTGTTAATTAACTTCAATTAAAGACAACCCCTGCCAAAAGCGTGGTAATTTGAATTTTCAACCAAAATTAAATTTTATGATGAAAAGATTACTATTGATCAGTTTTGCTTTCTTGGCTGCTGATAATTTAAATGCTCAGGAAGTATATACCGAAGGTTTTACAGACACTATAATTAGTCCACAATTTTTTATCACTGTAATTGCCGGGGTTATTTTAGCCCTTGGATTTCAATTTATTTTAACCGCCCTCTCTGTCGCAGCGGGAATTACCGCAATAGGGGATGTTAAAAAATCTTACGTAGAAAATAAGAACCATACCACCGGAAAACACAATTTTAAGGATAACGGAAATCAGGAGGAAGAAAATACATCCAGTGTCTCTACGGGGAAAATGGTTACCACGGGATTTGGGATCTGGAGTACGCTTACCGTAGCCATCTCCTTATTTGGAGCAACTGCGTTTGCAATGAATTTAAGCCTGGTAGCCAGTCCGCTAATCGCTATTACATTGGCCCTGGTAATATGGGCATGTTTTTTTATTCTACTATTCTATCTTGAAACCAAAGTGGTCAATACGTTTGTAGGTGGCTTGATCAATGCAGCTACTTCAGGATTGAGATCTTCAGCAAGTGCTGTAAAAGATATGTTTGCACCTTCAGAAGCGGCAAAAGTAGAACATGTAGCAGATCATACTATTGAGAAGGTAAGGAAGGAATTTCAAAATGGTTTCGATTCTGATATGCTGGAAAATGCAGTAGATGAATTTTTCACGAAGTTTGACCGGAAAGTTCCAGATTACGATAAAGTAAAACAGGATATCGAGCAGATCGTAAATGACTCGGTAGAAAAATCTAATGAGCAGAATAGCTCAGACAATTCTGGCGGCAGCAGTCAGGGAAAATGGATGGCAGTTCAAAGTGTGCTTAATAATGCAATAAGTGAAGCTTCTAGTGATGATTCTGAAGAAGAAAAAAGTAAGACCGAACAACTCAAAAGACTTCAGAAAGAATTAAAAGAAGCCTACGGTGAAGGGGATTCCAAACAGGAAAAGGCAGAAAAGGTGATCGCTAAATTGAGCCCGGCCGAAGAGGAAGAGGTGAATTCTTATCTTAATAAGATCAAAGATTTCTTTTCTCAAGATGGTTCCGGTGATATGGATAGCCAGGCTATGGAACAGCGAATTAGAGAAATTGTAAAAAACCCGAAAGTTGAAGCGAATAAAATTGGACAAAAAATAGGGGACCTAGATCGCGATACGATCGTTAAATTAGTTTCAAAAAATACATCTATAGACCGATTAGATGCTGAAAAATATGCTGAGAAAGCAGAAAAGGTAATTCGAAGGATTCAACTAGAATTAAATGGAAACACCAATGACGGTGTGGTTCGGGAAATTGAGAAAAAAGTGCAAAATGTTTTAAGAGGGCTTTCTGGTGGAAAAGGAAATTCAGCGCATGATTTTTCTAAGCTGAGTCATATTCTTCAGAGTAAATTGGATAATCAAAAAGACAATCTAGAAGTAGTAAAAGCCCGTCTTGAAAATTATGATAAAGACGATGTGATTGCGCTTATTACCAATAATACCAGGATTGATGAAAAAGATATAGACAAGGTGGCTAATTCTGTGGAAGACGCGAGAAGTAAAGTAATGAATAAGGTTCAGAAAATTGAAGATACTGCTAAAAGTAGATTGAAGATGCTGGAAAGAAAAGCGGTTATCCAGGCAGAGCACGCACGTGAGACTGCTGCATCTGCAGCTTGGTGGCTGGTAGTTAGTGCTGTGTTTTCAGCCTGCGCAGCTATTGGAGGAAGTCTTCTAACTCTTTTTTAATTTTTTGTAGTTAAGTCTATAAATGTTAAAGCCTTCCAGGATTGGAAGGCTTTTTTGTATCTAAAATTTATTGTCACCATCCTTGACACAATGATCTGCGTGATAAGCTCCTCTTTTTCCCATGGGTTTTTGATTGCCAGTGGTAGTATCGTAGGTAGTTTGATGTTCCATTTCAGAATTAATTTCAGCTCCTATAAGAACTATAAAAGCAGTAAGGAATAGCCATAACATTAAAATGATTACCGCAGCAAAACTTCCATAGAGATCATCATAACTTCCAAAATTCTTTACATACCAGGAAAAAAGCAGGGAGCCGGCAAGCCAGAAAACCGTACCAAAAATTGAACCTACACTTACCCAGCCAAATTTTGGATTTGACCTGTTAGGAGCTATCTTATAAACCATACCAAGACTAAAAACCAGGATTAAGCCAAGTACGATCCATCGAGACCAGCCTAAAATTTCTTCTAATTGTTGGTTCAGGCCAACTTTTTCAATCAATATTGGAAAAAAAATAATAAATAATAAGCTTAAAAGACCCAATACTACGGCGCCAAGGGTGAAGATCAAGGTAATCACATTTTTTTTAATAATTCCCCTGGTATCGGTCTCATCATAAGCAATATTAATACCTTCAAAAAGTGCGCTGGTTCCTTTGTTGGCACTCCATAAACTTATAGCAATGCTCAATATCAGTCCCCAGCCAATTTCTTTATCAGATTGTTCCAACACAGGTTTTAAAATATCCATGATCATCCCAAATGCCTGTTCTGGTAAAAATGTGCTCACTCTTGAAATTTGGTCCTGAATCTGGGAAGGTTCCAGAACCAGGCTATAAATTGAGATTGCCGCAACTATGGTTGGAAATAAAGCCAGAAAAAAATAGAATCCAACCCCGGCAGATACGATTTGAACATGATCTGCTTTAATTTGGGAAAAAACACGTTTTCCTATATCTATCCAACCCGCAAACGGAATTTGCATTGGTTTTTCAGCTTCGTAGCCACGGTTTTTGTTCGATTTCTTATTTTTTGACATAATATTGATTACTGAAATTCTAATGGTGAAAAAACAATTCTAAGGTATCACTAAATAGCTGTTACGGGAAAAATCAAATCTCAAAATTTTCTAAAAACTTCAGTATAAAACTGATATTTTAGCCGATGATCATTCCTGCGATAGTTGCAGATAGGAGAGATGCCAGAGTTCCGCCAATAAGAGCTTTCATTCCAAATTCAGAGAGCGTTCTTCTCTGTCCCGGTGCAAGTGATCCAATTCCTCCAATCTGAATACCAATTGAGGCAAAATTTGCAAATCCACATAGCATATAGGTAGCCATGATCACTGATTTTTCGTAATTAAGACTTAGGGCGTTCGCGGGGTTCTTAAGATCTGCCAATTGAACATATCCTACAAATTCACTTGCCGCAAGTTTAATTCCAAGCAGCTGCCCCATCAACATCATATCTTCTTTCGCGACACCAATGAGCCACATAAGCGGAGCGAATATAATTCCCAAAATAGATTCTAAAGAGAATTTAGAATATGGAGTATATTCAGCCATCAGGCTATTTAAAGTGGTTAATCCTCCGATATATCCAAGGATATAATTGATCATCGCAATAAATGCGATAAAAACCAGCAACATTGCGGCTACGTTTGCTGCTAATTTAAGTCCTTCGGTAGTTCCGTTAGCGATTGCATCAAGAATATTTGATCCAATCTTTTCAGAAGATACTTCAACATCTGTATTTACAGCTTCCTGTTGCGGATACAAAATTTTTGATATCACAATCGCTCCCGGTGCAGCCATAACTGAGGCTGCCAGCAAGTGTTTAGCGAATTGAAGTCTAAGTTCAGGGTCGTCACCACCTAAAAAGCCAATATAAGCAGCAAGTACACCACCGGCAACAGTAGCCATTCCCCCAACCATCACTAAAAGAATTTCAGATCTGGTCATTCTTTCGAGGTAGGCTTTGATCATTAAAGGCGCTTCCGTCTGCCCAAGAAAAATATTCCCGGCAACACTTAAACTTTCCGGTCCAGAAATGCCTAATAATTTAGTAAGTACCCAGGCCATTCCTTTTACTACAATCTGAATCACTCCCAGGTAAAATAGTACAGAGGTTAGTGCTGAAAAGAATATAATTGTGGGTAGAACCTGGAATAAAAATATAAACCCAAAGCTGTCTACATCCATCATTCCGCCAAGTAAAAACTCACTACCGGCCGCCGTAAAATCCAGGATCAAGACGAATATATTTCCTACGAATTCAAATATTTTCTGAACAAAAGTAATCTTTAGAACCCCGATAGCGAGCAATAACTGGGCTCCTAGACCTATCCCCACAGTTTTCCAATTAATGGCTCTGCGATTGCCACTAAAAATAAAGGCAATTAAAATTAACGATAACATGCCAATGATTCCCCGTGTAAGGCTGGAAGTACTAATCCCGGCACTCGGGATCATTTCTTTGGCGGTCTTTACCGGAATCACTTCTGCTGCTTCCTTCTTCTGGACCTTAAGATTAAAACTTTTTCCTTTTGAGGAAATTGCCATGCTGGAATCTGAAAGTTCTGAAACCCGAAGATTCTGTATAGTATCTTTTGGTGTGTTATAAAATAACACCAATAACTTGTTCTGGTATAGATAATCTCCTGATGAAAGGGTGTCACCGCCTTCTTCTCTTAGAAAATTGAAACGACCTTCTTTTAAATGAATTGCTGTCGCTTCACCAAATAATTCTTGTTGGCTTAGACTGTCTGCAGAAGCTTCAAGTTGCCAGTTTTTTGAAATTGTTTGGGAAGAAGCTGATGTAATAGAAAATACGATCAGGAATAGGCAACACCAGATTTTGTTCATTTCGGGTTATTTTCTTTTGGAGATCTCGTCCCTGATGCGGGCCGCTTTTTCGTAGTCTTCCTGGCTAACTGCTTGAGATATCAGCTCTTTTAATTCTTCCAGGGACATCTTTTTGTAATCTGTAGTATCGGCAGATTGTAATTCTATTTCTTCTTTCAGAAGTTCTTCCTCAATAATCTCCTCTTCCTTTTCTGCTGTTTTCCGTTGTTTTTCTTCGGCTTTTAGAAAAATACCGGCTTTGTCGAGAATATTCTTATAAGTAAAAATAGGAGCGTCAAATCTCAATGCCAGGGCAATGGCATCGCTTGTTCGAGCATCTACAATTTCTTCTATACCATCTCGTTCACAAATCAGGCTGGAGTAAAAAACACCATCTACCAGTTTATGAATGATCACCTGCTTTACAACGATTTCAAATTTATCTGAAAAGTTCTTGAAAAGATCGTGGGTAAGAGGTCTTGGAGGTTTTATCTCTTTCTCCAGAGCAATAGCAATAGATTGTGCTTCAAATGCTCCTATCACAATAGGTAACTTGCGATCACCCCCAACTTCGTTGAGAATCAAGGCGTAAGCTCCGTTTTGTGTTTGACTATAAGATATTCCCTTAATATTCAGTCGCACTAAACTCATACTTCAGTAAAATTAAAAAGGCTGTCTAAAATAAGGAGATTTACCATATTTAGACAGCCCCTTTATGGCTCGCAATTTAGGAAAATTATGCGTTTTTCTCTTTAAATTCCTTCAATTTTTCATTTAGCTTAGGCACCACTTCAAAGGCGTCCCCAACAATTCCGTAATCTGCAGCTTTAAAGAAAGGTGCTTCGGGATCGTTATTGATTACTACTTTAGTTTTTGCAGCATTAATACCTGCTAAGTGTTGTATAGCTCCTGAAATACCAATGGCAATGTACAGGTTGGAAGCAACTGGTTTCCCAGTCTGCCCTACGTGCTCACTATGGGGTCTCCAGCCCATATCACTCACCGGTTTGGAACATGCAGTGGCAGCTCCTAAAATTTCAGCCATTTCTTCTACCATTCCCCAGTTTTCAGGTCCTTTAAGTCCACGACCCCCAGAAACAACAACTTCAGCATCTGCGATAGTTACTTTATCTGTTGCTTTATCTACAGACTCTACATTTACTGAAAAATCTTCTTCTGAAAGACTTGGACTGAATTCTTCAACCGTGGCATTTGTCTGAGATTCCTTCAATCCGTAAGCGTTTTTAGAAAGTCCAATAACCTTTACATCGGTAGAGATCTTTGTAAAATTGAAGGCTTTGTTCGTGAAAGCGGTTCTTTTAACTGTAAAAGGTTCTGTGCTTTCCGGAAGGCCAACTACGTTAGAAGCATAGCCTGCTTCCAATTGAACTGCTAAAAGAGGTGCAAGATATTTACTGTTTGCACTCTGACTCAATACTACAACTTTGCTTCCCTCTTTTTCAGCTGCCTGTTTTACCGCATCTGCATAAGCTTCAGCATTGAAATTCTTTAATTTGTCATTATCTACATTCAGGACTTTATCAACTCCATAGGTTCCTAATTCTGAAACATCGCTGGCATTAAAAGCAATAGCAGTAACAGATGTTCCCATCTTTTCAGCTATTCCCTTGGCATAAGATGCAACCTCGTAGGAAGCTTTTTTGAATTTTCCTTCTTCTGATTCTATATATACTAAAACTGACATTTTCTTCTGATTTTAAATTTTGAAATTCCTTTTGATCTGTATAAAACTTAATTAGATCGCCTTGGCTTCATTATGAAGAAGGTCTATCAATTCATCAAGATTTTCTGGATCAATAAGTTTTACGTCACCTTTAGGTGCAGGCTTTTCGAACTTCACAGCCTCGGTTTTAATAGAGGTGTCGCGGGAAATATACAACATACTGCATAAGCTTTTTTATAATTTAAAACTATTTTCTTTGTTGCATGGCTAATTACGTCAATGACTCCTGTG
>CAXGBX010000035.1:0-11793 GCA_964008195.1 uncultured Flavobacteriaceae bacterium | reverse complement strand
ACTTTCTAAAAATTCTGAGGCTATTTTCGGACCTACAGATTCATCTCCGTTATGAAATTTGGAATCGGCGATGTCGTGTAATAATGCTCCCAATTCAATAATTTCAAGATCTGCTTCTTCACCATTAGCAATTAATCTTGAATTATTGAGAACTCGCTCAATATGAAACCAATCGTGCCCACCTTCGGCATCTTTTAGCATGTTTTTCACGAAAACGACCGTATTCTCTATAAGATTTGAGTTTTTCATAAATAGTAAACCTCACAGGTTTCAAAACCTGCGAGGTTTGAATTTGTTAGTTATTTGATATCAGCAAGGATGGTTCTTTCTACCAGGGCGGTAAGACTTTCTGGGTCATGAGCTCCAATTTCTATAGGCTTATGTGTAATCAAACGAACATGTACGCCAAGGTCTATAGGAAAGCTTCCATGTTTAAATAGTTTCCAGGAATTATTGATTGTTACGGGCACTACCAGAGCATCAGGTAGTTTTTTGAACAACATCATCATCCCATTTTTTCTGAATTCCTTTGGCGCCCCGGTGCGGCTGCGGGTTCCTTCAGGAAAAATCACGGCAGATCTTCTGGTCTCTTTTAGATAGTCTCCAAACTGCCCCATTTTGATAAGAGAATCCCTGCGGTTTTTCCTATCAATTAAAACGGAGCCACCATGCCTTAGATTGAATGATATACTCGGGATTCCATGTCCCAATTCCTTTTTACTTACAAATTTAGGATGGTGTTTCCTGAAATACCAGATAATAGGAGGGATGTCATACATTCCCTGGTGGTTCGACACAAAAATGCAGGTTTTGTTGACTGGGATATCAAAATTATTTTCTACAGTAAACCTGGTGCCTAGAATATTAAGGCAACGCATAAGCATAAGATTGAAAATATCAACGCTTTTTTTGTGCGGCTGATAACCTCCCAGCTTCAGGCAAAGCCACTGAATGGGATGAAATACGAGTAAATTCAGAAAAAAGAAAAGGTAAAATATAACCGATAAGGGATAGGAAAATAGTCTTTTCATCTTACTTTAAAAGTACAAAAATAAGTTTTTTGAAATATGCGCATAAAAAAGGCTGCCCATAAAGTCGAGAAACGTCATCCTGAATTTATTTCAGGATTTTACCTAATTGAAAATCAATTAGAAGCTGAAACAAGTTCAGCTTGACGAAATAAGGACTTTCCGGACAGCCTTTATTTTACTAATTATTTGAAATTAGCAAAATTCGTTATAAGCTCCAATAAGGTTTTCTGCGATCATATCTGCAGGACGTCCTTCAATGTGATGACGTTCCAGCATATGAACAAGTTCACCGTCTTTGAACAAAGCCATAGATGGAGAAGAAGGAGGGAAAGGTACCATCATATCTCTGGCCTTTTCAGTAGCTTCTTTATCTACTCCTGCAAAAACAGTTACAAGATTATCTGGTTTTTTAGCGTTCTGAAGGGACATTCTTGCTCCCGGGCGCGCATTAGCTGCTGCACAACCACAAACCGAATTCACTACTACCAACGTAGTCCCCTTAAGTTCCATTGCTTTTTCCACATCTTCAACACTGTGTAATTCCTGAAAACCAATACTGGTAAGATCTTCTCTCATTGGTTTTACTAAATCTGCTGGATACATATATATTATCTTTTTATTAAACTTTAGTGAATCGCAAAGATACCAAATTAAGTTCAGCTGCACATATCTCAAATTACTATGTACGAATAGGTTCAGTTTATTGTAGAAGTTGAGAACAGATAGGCATAGTTGGCCATTTAAATATTGAAAATGTTATCTTAGCGGCTAAAGAAAATTGCCCAATGATCAAATGGCTTGCCGCAGTGCTGGGATATATGTACTTCAGATTTCCCGGTGCTATTCTTGGATTTATTATAGGTTCCTTGCTGGATAATTATATCCGGTCTTCTGGAGGCATTTTCAAATCTATGGCTGCAGGGCAAAAGCAAAGTGTTTCCCCGGGTGATTTTGAGCTCAATTTACTCTCGCTTAGTTCTATTGTGATTAAAGCCGATGGTAATGTAACCCAGCAAGAACTGGATTATGTTAGATCCTATTTTATTCAGGCTTATGGGAAAGAGCGTGCGAATGCCACATTCAGGACTTTTAATGAAGTTGTAAAGAACAGGCAGGTATCCGCTTCTAATATTGCCAGGTATCTTGCTGCTAGAACTAAATATCCCACGAGGCTGCAAATCATTCATTTTTTATTCGGAATCGCCCAGGCAGATGGTCGCGTTAGTGAAGCTGAAGCTAAGATAATTAGAGATATTGCAGGATATCTTCAAATAGGGGGTAGAGATTTTGAAAGTATTAAAGCGATGTTCTTCAAAAGTACAGATTCTGCTTATACGATCCTGGAAATCGAAAAATCTGCTACCGATGCTGAAGTGAAAAAAGCCTATCGAAAAATGGCCAAAAAGTACCATCCGGATAAACTCGGTCATATGGATGAAGCCTATAGAAAAGGAGCCCAGGAGAAATTTACCAAAGTACAGGAAGCTTACGAACAGATCCAGAAGGAGAGAGGGATATAATAGAACACCCCCCGATAAAATATCGAGGGGTCTTCCAACCAAGGCTAATTATGAAAAAACCCGAGAGCATGAAAGCTCTCTTCCTAGCCTTTTATCATACTTTTTAACTGATCTGAAGTAAGATATTCGTGGCTCTTTTTCTTCACTCTGAAATTTTCGTCTAATACCATTATAACCGGAAAAGAAATTGGTTTATTCTTTCGGCTGGCCAGTAATAAGGGAATTTGATGGATTCCATTTCTTTTAATTTTCGCCTGTTCATTCGTGAAGATTTGCCCTTCAAACTCGATGACATCAGTACTTTCAGCATTCATTTTAACTGCGTAGAATTTTTCATTTAACTCAGAAATAACTTCAGAATTTTTAAATGCATTTTTATCCATTTTCTTACAATACACACACCAATCCGTATAAAAATAAATTACTACCGGCTTGGTTTTGACTTTTAAAGAATCTTCTAATGCTTCAAAACCTATCCATTCTATTTCAGTATTCTGGGCTTTTATTTGCTGAGCTCCGAGTATCAATAGGAATATGAGTAGTTTTTTCATAATGCTGATTTTTAATCGTGAAGATTTCCAAATTTAATTCCGAAGAAAAAAGTACGGGGCCTGGATGGTCCATAGATGTAATCTGAATCCCGTGTAGGGCCGGAGTCAAAATCATCCTGATATGCATTGAACACATTCTGGACACCCGTACTTAGATTAATGTGAAAATTGTCTGTTATATCTATATGCTGATTCAATTTTAAATTCATGTCCCAAAAAGTAGGGGACTCTCTCAGCTCTAAAAACCCATTAGCATTGATGACCTTGGGGATAGTCATTTTACCAGTATAGGTTCCTGTAAGGTCTACAGAAAAATTTTCAAATGGGGAGGTGTTTATATTTAAGTAGCCGTAAAAATCTGGATTTCTTACAAATTCTGAAATTATAATATCTTGCTCTGTTTCTGAATCCGGGCTGGCTTCATACAGAATCTGGTCTTCCTTGTATAGTGATTGTTGGTAAGTTCCTCCTAGTTGAAAGGTTAAATCTGAAGAAGGTGAAACACCTATTTCAAAATTGGTTCCGGTTACATAGGCACCACTTCCATTTCTAACTTCCTTTAAAATGGAACCGTTTGGCAAACTCGCTCCGGTACTCACCGTTGTAAAGGGATCTTTAAGCTCTGTATAAAAACCTTCTAAAAGAAAATCTGTTTGTAATTTTTTTATGCTTTTCGAATAATTAAAAGAAGCCGTATAAGCATTCGAGTATTCTGTTTTTAGATCGTTAGAAAGAATTACAAATTGTGGTTCTCCACCAACTGAAGAAATATGGAGGTCTTCATTAAAGGCCTGCGGAGCTCTGAAACCTCTGGCATAGCCACCTCTAAATTGCAACTCATTGGTAATATCGTAAAGAATGGTTAGCCTCGGGCTTAAAACTGTCTGGTCAATTTCAGATTTTCGCTCTATATTTTCAACCGTATATTCTCCCAGGATATCCACACGGTCTAGCCTGGCTCCCACAAGAGCGGTAAAATTTTCTAGAGGTTTCCATTCATATTGACCAAAAGCTGCATAAGAATTCACTTCCTGATCAATAAATCTATTATAGCCGGTAATGGCGTCTTCGGTTCTACTACGGTTATATTCCAAACCGGTGGTAAGCACGTCGTTATTTTTGAAATTATGGGTAAACTGAAAACCTCCCAGCAGTGCCAGATCACTAGTATTTCCGTAAGCATTTGATGCTGAAATACTATCCTGGGCGGTGCGTCCCCCACCGAGTCCGCCATAAAAACTTTTTCTATCGGTATGCTGGCCCGAAACATACACCGAATAATTATTGGTTCTGTCTTCGTTTGAGAAATCATAGGTAAGTCCGCCAATAAAAGTGTTGTGGTCTAACTGTTCTGTGATATCGGTTAAATGCGGGGCCAGGTCTAAACGGTCACCTCCTCTTCTATATTCTTTTAAGGCAGTAAGATCCAGGGTGATCTTGCTGGTTTCTGAAGGTTTTAAAAATGCTTTTGCCCCCAGGGTATTGTTGGTCAATTCGGTGAGTTCTGTAAATCCATCTCCGTTGGCATCATACGCCGATCGGTCACGGTTCATCCCATAAATTGTAACCCCGCTATTCAGATCTTCGGAAACTACCGACCCGGCAAAGTTTAGAGTACGATCTGGGATTTCTCCATCTATTAAAGATAGGTTGCTGGCAATATTCCAGGTATTTAGAACAGGTTCCTTAGTAATAATATTTACGGTTCCGGCAATGGCATTTGAACCAAATAATGCCGATCCACCGCTACGAACCACTTCAACCCTGTCCAGAATAGAAGTAGGAATTTGTTCCAGGCCATACACACTATTTAGTGCGCTAAATACAGCCCGGCTGTTAATAAGAACCTGGGTATAACTACCGTCGAGGCCATTCAATCTAACCTGCGTAAAACCACAATTCTGGCAATTGGTCTCCACCCGAACCCCGGGTTGAAAATTTAAGCTTTCGGCAACCGAGACTGATTGAGTGGCGTTAAATAATTTTGAACCCAGCACATTTACGATTACCGGTGCGTCTTTTAAGTTAATTCGATTCCTGGTGGCGCTTATTACCACCTGTTCCAGACCTAAAGCATCTTCCTGCATTATTATATTAAGGTTCTTTTCCCTATAGTTTTCAGGATCTATATAAATTCTCCGTGTCTTAAATCCAATAGCCTGGATGGTAAGCTCTGTATTTTCAGGTTTTAAAGAGATGGTGAAATTTCCTTTCATGTCGGCACTGGTTCCCTGATTGGTACCAGAGATATAAATATTGGCAAAGGCTATAGACCTGTTCTCTTCGGATACCGTTCCCGAAACCTCAATGTTTTGAGCTCCTGCTGCTGTTAAAACAAAACTGAACACAATACTTATTAGATACTTCATTAAAATTATTTTGCACAAATATAAATATTATTTTTAGACTCACCTAAAAATTGATTTATTGAATTTAAAAATGTAGTTTTGGCGTAATTAAAATTTAATGGATGTTTAGCTTATCTGAAGAAAATTATCTCAAAGCCATTTTTCATTTGGAAACCGCTTATAAAAATGGAGTAAGTACAAATGCCCTGGCTGAGGAGATGCAGACCAAAGCATCTTCGGTTACTGATATGATCAAGAGACTGTCAGATAAAGATCTGGTAAATTATAAAAAGTATCAGGGAGTTAAATTAAGTAAGGTGGGTAGAAGTGCGGCTATTGAAGTGATACGAAAACACAGGTTATGGGAGGTTTTTCTTGTGGAAAAGCTTGGATTTAGCTGGGACGAGGTTCATGAAGTGGCTGAACAACTGGAGCATATAAAGTCTGAAAAGCTTACGAAAGAACTTGACAAATTTCTGGAATATCCAAAAAGGGACCCGCATGGCGATCCTATTCCAGATTCTGATGGAAATTTTAGTGTACCAAATCGGGTTTTATTATCTGTCCTTAAGAAGGATGAAGCTGGAATTTGTGTTGGCGTTAAAGATTCTTCGGTAGAATTTCTGCAATACCTTGATAAGAATAAAATTTCATTAGGTAAGAAAATTGAAGTTGTTGAAAAGGAGGAATTCGATCAATCTATGGTCATCGTAGTAGATGGCAATGAATTGAGGATATCCAATCAAATAGCAACAAATCTGTTTATAAAAACTATTTAGAATGAATTATATACTAGACTATTTTGAGTCATTAGATCCTGTTTTAGCGGCATTTATCGCTACTTTATTTACGTGGGGACTTACAGCACTGGGAGCGTCTCTGGTCTTTTTATTTAAAGGAATGAATCGCGCTTTTTTTGATGGAATGCTTGGTTTTACCGGTGGTGTCATGGTTGCGGCAAGTTTCTGGAGTCTTCTTGCGCCCGGAATTGAAATGAGTCCGGGTGAGGGATTTGTAAAGGTAGTTCCGGCTTTAGTTGGATTTGGTTTGGGAGCACTTTTTATTTTTGGTCTTGATAAGATCCTGCCGCATTTGCATGTAAACTTTAAGATGAGTGAATCTGAAGGAATAAAAACTCCCTGGCACAAATCGGTATTATTAACCTTGGCGATTACACTTCATAATATGCCTGAAGGCCTTGCCGTGGGTGTATTATTTGGAGGTGTTGCTGCAGGTTTTGATGGTGCTACCATTGGTGGAGCAGTAGCTCTGGCTATGGGGATTGGACTGCAGAACTTTCCTGAAGGATTTGCGGTCGCCATGCCACTAAGAAGACAGGGGCTTAGCCGTTGGAAAAGTTTCAATTACGGACAATTATCGGCTATTGTAGAGCCAATCGCAGCGGTGTTAGGAGCATGGGCCGTTTTAACTTTTCAGCCAATACTGCCTTACGCGCTATGTTTTGCTGCAGGTGCGATGATATTTGTAGTGGTAGAAGAAGTAGTACCGGAAGCACAACAGGGTAATTTTACCGATATATCAACCATGGGGTTCATCGGTGGATTTATGGTCATGATGACCCTGGATGTTGGTCTGGGATAAATTACTTTGCAACAACTTAATTTTCTAAGCGTCTTATTAATAAAGAGCTTTATGAAAATTGGTATTTTAATTCTTGCCCTGTTTTATTCCGCAGTGGGTCAGTTTCAGGAGCAAGATTCTTCTGAATATAAAACCTATAGTGCAAAGCTTTGTATAGGCGATATGATGCCGGTGGCAGATGGGGCCATTAAATTCAAAAAAGTAATTTCAGATTCGAGATGTCCTAAAGGGGAAGCAATTACCTGCGTTTGGGCTGGTGAGGTAAAGATTCTGGTCGAATTTTATGCAGAAGGAAAATTAAGGGGGGAGAAGATCATCACCGGTTCCAATATTCTTGTTGAGGAAAATTATAAAGATGGAGAGCTTGAAAAGGAGCGAATCACAGCAAAATCAAATACTTCTATTGCGCACTTTTTCAACGGAAGAGATCTATCGATTAGCAATATTGTTGTTTTGCCTTATCCGGGAACTAAGAAGATTTTGCCGGAAGAATATAGTGTACATCTGATTATTTCAGAAAAAATTGAGAAAAATTAGTCACCACATCCACAATCTGAAACACCACAAGAACCAGATTTCTTTTTTCCGCCGAGAAAAGCAGGTTTCCATACAAACTTTGTAATGATATAACCTAAGGCGATTAGAAACGTTATTAAGACCAGTATTTCCTGTAGAATTTCCATATTGTTTGAGTCGTTTTAAATCCTGTTCCTTACTATTTTAATACTTGAAATGCGATGAGCGCTACCACGTAAGCAAATCCGCTCATGATCACTAATTGTAATATAGGCCACTTCCAGGTATTGGTTTCCCGTTTTACGATTGCCAGAGTACTCATACATTGCAGGGCAAAGGCATAGAACAATAATAAACTAACACCACTGGCAAAAGTAAATAATGGCCCACCCAGTACCGGATTGGTTTCCGCAGCCATTCTATTTTTAATGGTTTCTTCTTCATCACTTCCTACACTATAAATGGTAGCCAGGGTACCTACAAAGACTTCCCTTGCGGCAAAAGAACTAATTATAGCAATTCCTATTTTCCAGTCATATCCTAATGGTGCCACGGCAGGCTCAATTCCTCTGCCCATGATCCCGATATAGGAATTCTTCAGTTTAAAAGAGGCTATTTCCTCATCCATTTTGTCTTGAGGGATAGTGCTTTCAGCATCATATTGAGAAGTGACAATTTCTTCGGCATTGTCAAAATTATCGCCGGGACCGTAACTTGCCAGTACCCATAAGATCACAGATATAGCCAGGATAATTTTTCCGGCACCGAAAATGAAAGATTTTGTTTTTTCTACCACGTTAATCGCCACATTTTTCGCCATAGGTAGCTTATAATTAGGCATTTCTATCACAAAATAACTTTTGGTTTTAGATTTCATGACTTTATGAAGTAACCATGCTGAAAATATGGCCATTCCAAATCCTAACATATAAAGGATCATCAATGTAATCCCCTGTAAATTGAGACCCATAAAGGTTTTATCTGGAATCACAAGGGCGATAATGATAAGATAAACTGGTAACCTTGCCGAACATGTAGTGAAAGGAACCACCAGGATAGTAATTAATCGTTCTTTCCAGTGTTCAATATTTCGGGTAGCCATCACCGCAGGAATGGCGCAGGCTGTTCCTGAAACAAGCGGCACAACGCTTTTTCCACTCAGCCCAAAACGGCGCATAATCCGGTCCATTAAAAATACGACCCGGCTCATATAACCCGATTCTTCCAGAATGGAAATAAATAAGAACAGGAAGGCGATTTGGGGAATAAATATTACAATCCCGCCTAGTCCAGGAACAATACCTTCAGCAATGAGGTTGGTAAATGCCCCATTTGGGAATGTATTTTTGGTCCATTCACTCAAAGATGCGAAGGCGGTGTCTATCATATCCATCGGATAACTGGACCAGCTATAAATAGCCTGAAATATCAATAAGAGTATCCCGAAGAAAATTACGTAACCCCAAACTTTGTGCGTAAGAATACGATCTAATCTTGACCTAAGATCTGTGGCGGCATTTTTATCGATTACCAGGGTTTCCCGTAAAACCCCGTTGATGAACTGGTACCTTAAGATTGTTTCTTTTTGTTGAAGACGCTTTAGGTCGCTAATCGATTTTGTATTAAAATCGGAGGTTTTTTTTAATTCACCCCTGTTGATATTCCCAAAATTCACATCCTGGGTGATCACAAGCCATAATTTATATAAGGACTGGTTGGGAAATGCTTTTCTTAAGTTTCCGAAATATTCAGGATCTATTACCGATGCATTTACGCAAGGCTCTATAGCAATATGCCGATAATTTAAGATCAACTCTTTTAAATGATCAATGCCCATTCTTTTTCTGGCACTGATAAGAGCTATCTTGGTTTTCAGCCTTTCTTCCAGTAATTCCACATCAAGGGAAATTCCTTTCCGGTCCATCCTATCAGCCATATTGATAGCAAGAATAGTTGGAATTCCAAGGTCTTTAATCTGGGTAAAAAGGAGCAGATTTCTTTTTAGATTTTCCACATCACTTACCACAACGGCAACATCAGGAAAATCTTTATCATTTTTATTCAGAAGCAGTTCAATAACTACATTCTCATCAAAAGAGGAAGCGTTTAAGCTATATGTACCGGGAAGATCAAGAATATGGGCTTTTAACCCTCTGGGAAGTTTACAAATCCCTTCCTTTTTTTCTACAGTAATACCCGGATAGTTCCCAACCTTTTGGTTAAGGCCTGTTAACTGGTTGAATACAGAAGTCTTGCCGGTGTTGGGATTTCCAATTAAAGCAACATTAATTTGCTTACCCATATTAGCCTATTAATTCAATTTCTATTAGTAGTGCTGTTTCTTTTCTAATGGCCAGGTGACTCCCGTTTATGTTCAAATACATAGGGTCTTGAAATGGCGCAGTTTGCACAAGCTCTACTTCGTTCCCGGGAAGGCAACCCATTTCTAGCAGCTTTAGCGGTACCATATCTGCAGAGAATTCTTTGATAATTCCGCGCTGGCCTCGTTTTAAATTAGCAACCGTTACCTTCACCTTTTATTTAGATTGATTTTAAACAAGGCAAAAGTAATGGAATTTAGACCAATACAAAAGTTAATGCCGGTAAATTATTGGCGGTACTCAGCCTTGAGCACTTTAAGGTCGTGCATAAGAGTTTCTATTGCTTCAGGATCTGTGCCGTCATAGAAACCTCGAATTTGTCTGTTTTTATCTACGAGGACAAAATTTTCTGTATGGATCATATCGTATTTCCCTCCATCCCCCTGAGATTTTGTAGCGAGATACGATTTACGGGCAAGCTCGTATATCTGCTTTTTATCTCCGGTTACCAGATTCCATTTTTCATCTATCACCCCTTTCTCTTTGGCATATTCTTTTAAAACCGGCACGCTGTCTGATACCGGGAATACCGTGTGTGATAAAAGATAAACATCTTTATCATCTTTTATTTTTTCCTGAATTTCCACCATATGATCGGTCATGATGGGGCATATGGTAAGACAAGTGGTAAAGAAGAAATCAGCGATATAAATTTTGTCTTGATAAAATTCTTCGGTTACAGTTTCGCCGTTTTGATTGGTGAGGTTAAAATCTGAAATTTTATGGTATTTCCTTACATATTGCATACTGGAATCAACCAGTTCAGCATTTACCATATCCGGCTGATAGATTGGCAAGCGTTCTTCAGGTTCAGCAAAGTATAAATACAGAAAATGATAATTCCCGAAAGGATAAAAAAACGATGGCAAAGGTTTTATAACGTGCAAAAAACTTGAGCATACCTTTAAAATTTCTGCAAAGTTATGGCCTACGGCTTAAATAGTCGAATTCTGTATGTGAAATTTTTCTTCCGAAGAAATCACTTGAAACTTAAACTTTTGTAGGAGCTTTTAAAAACTTACTTTTGTGCGATTTTAAATTTGAAGTAAGCAGATGGATCCATTTATTATAAAAGCCATACAATTAATATTAAGCCTTTCCTTATTAATCGTTCTTCACGAATTAGGTCATTTTATTCCGGCAAAAATTTTTAAAACCAGGGTAGAAAAATTCTTCCTGTTTTTTGACGTGAAATTTGCCCTTTTCAAGAAAAAAATTGGTGAAACTGAATACGGTATTGGATGGTTACCGCTTGGAGGATATGTGAAAATATCGGGAATGATTGATGAGAGCATGGATAAAGAGCAAATGGCGGAGGCACCCAAAGAATGGGAATTTAGAAGCAAACCGACATGGCAAAGACTTATTATTATGCTTGGCGGGGTTACGGTAAACCTGGTTCTCGGATTTCTTATTTATATGATGATCATGTTTGTTTGGGGAACTGCATATATAGGTCCTGATGAAATGCCTGAAGGTTTTGCAGTAGTAGATTCTTTCGAAGAATTTGGTTTTCAGGATGGCGACAGGATTTTGGAGGTAAATGGAAAAGAATTCGAAAACAGCCTGGATATCAATAAACATCTTTTTATGCGTGATGTTCAGAATATCACCGTGCTACATGAAAATGGTTCCGAGGAAACGATCGCTGTTCCTGAAGAAATAGGAACCCAGATGTTTGAACAGGGAATTATGCAGCCTTTTGTTCCTATTATGGCTCCGGTAATAGATTCTATTCAGCCTGGCCTGGCTGCAGAGACCGCCGGCTTGAAAAAAGGGGATAAGCTAATTTCAGTAAATAATGTAGAGATTGGTTACTATCATGAGGTTGCCCCAGTGACTTC
>CAXGBX010000034.1:0-11808 GCA_964008195.1 uncultured Flavobacteriaceae bacterium | reverse complement strand
TATGTATCTTTTGAAAAAATCTGATGCTCAGGTAGGTAAAAAATTTGAAGCCTGAAATTTTTAGTATTTTCATCCTATATTTGACACAAAGAGCTTAAACCACTTGGAAAACCATTTTTTTAATGGAAATGACATTTAGGTGACACCTAAATGTCGTGCAAATTTCAAGGGCTTCCGCCTATATTTGTTTCAAATAATTTCATAATGGAAGCAAATAATTCAATCGCCAGAAACCTGGTTTACCAGAGAAAACTAAAAGGTTTTACTCAAAAAGATCTTTCAGATAAAACAAATGTTACGGTTCGAACTATTCAGCGAATTGAAAAAGGTGAAACCGAACCTCATTTGCAAACAGTTAAATTACTTGCTACTGCCCTTGAAATCGAAGTTGATGAATTATTGCCTCTGGATAATCCAAAAGAAGAAAATATTCAGAAGAAATGGCTTTTGTTATTTCATTCTACTCCATTTATAGGTTTTATCTTGCCTCTTTTCAATATTTTTATTCCCTTATTCCTATGGATACATAAAAGGGAAGATAATATACTCTATTATGAACATGGCCGGAAGGTGATCAATTTTCAGATTACGGTAGTCATCGCCGTGCTTATTTCTTTTATATCCCTTGTAACTATTGAAGGTGTTGGTTTTTTTCTATTTATAAGCGTTCTGCCCTTGGCCGTGATCATAATGCTGATCAATCTGATTTTTGTGATCAATAAAAACAAATGCTTTTACCCGTTTTCTATTCCTTTTATATCTAAGAGGAAAGCTGTAATAAGAAATAACGAGAAGACAGTTGTAGCTACGCTTTTCCTTCTGCTAAGTTTTGGGACTACGGGATTTTCACAAAATATAGAGAGACTTGACGGCTCCCTGATAAGTTCAGATTCACTTTCAGAAATGGTCGAGGAACTTATGGAAAATGCTGATGTACCCGGAATGGCTTTTACAGTTTTCAATGATAATAATGTTGTTTATACCAAAGCCTTCGGTTATAGATTGAAGAATGAAAAGCTAAAACTTACCGATAGTACAAATATCTACGGGGCCTCGCTAAGCAAAGCAGTTTTCAGTGTGATCGTAATGAAACTGTTAGAGGAAAATGTAATAGACCTGGATACTCCTTTAGAATCCTATCTCCCTAAAAAGATCTATGAATATAAACCAAAAACGCGCTGGCATGATGATTATTCCAGTCTTGAAAATAATTCTCTTTATCATAAAATAACGGCTAGAATGTGCCTGGCACATAGCAGTGGATTCCCCAACTGGAGATTTTTTGAAGAAGACCAGAAACTTCGGGTAAAACAGGAGCCTGGCAGCAAATTCCTTTATTCCGGCGAAGGGATGGTTTACTTGCAGGTTGTTTTGGAAAAAATCACCGGAAAAGATTTTGAAGAACTGGCTCAGAAAATTGTTTTCAAGCCCTTAAATATGTTTGACTCGAGTTATCGATGGCAGCCTGAATTCGAATCAAATTTCGCCTACGGGCACAATGAAAAGGAACAGGCATATCAAAAAGATAAAGACAATGAGCCTCGTGCCCCCAGTACTTTAGAAACTACGCTGGCAGATTATAACAAATTTCTTGTAGCAGTACTTCAAAGGAAAATATTAAAGCCAGAATCCTGGAAAGAAATTTTCAATCCGCAGATCAGGATAAAGTCAAAAAGGCAATTCGGGACATTATCAAAAGAAGATACTTCAGAAAATGATGATATTGAACTTTCCTATGGACTTGGCTGGGGAATGTTTAAAACTCCTTATGGCTGGGCTGTTTTTAAAGAAGGATATGGAAGCGGATTTCAGCACCATTCGGTCTTATTTCCAGATACAGGAAAAGGCATTTTAATGATGACCAATAGTAAAAATGGCGGGAGTATTTTCAAAGAACTATTGGAAGTAAGCATAATGGATGTTTATACTCCCTGGAAATGGGAAAATTATATTCCATATAACATAGATCTCAAACAGTAATAGCCTGCTTTCTATTATTTAAAAGTTCTTTTATTAAAAAACCGAATAAGACCAAATATTCCAGCGTAATAAGCCATAAATTTTCCTGAAATGCAGGGTTTGAATAAGTGTAATAACTAAGCATTACCACTGCAGTCCAGATAATCATATACCTGAAATTGGTAAAAATGCTAAGCATTAAGGGAATTGCGAGATACCAGGGATGAACCGTAGTGGAAAGGAACAAATAAGCAGTTACCGCAAAAAGCATATTTGTTAACAGCTGCTTTGTATTCTGATATTTTCTAAAGAACGTTAAACCCAGGATTACAAGAATGGTCATTAATGGCAATATTTTCCCTACAGTTTCAATAATATTATATCCCTTCACCTGAAACCCAATCCAGCGGATGATATAATAAATACTCGCATTAAATTCAAATTTTCCAAACCAGAGCCCCACACTATTCATGAAATTTGAAATCACTTCCGCAGAATAAAATGGCAAAAATGAAATCCCAACTGTAGAAATACATACGATATAATACAGAAACAATTTTTTTAAACCGTCTATCCTTCGACTGCGCTCAGGATGACTATTTGATTTTGTCAGGCTGAGCCCAATCGAAGTCCTGGAGAAATACTTAAAAAATAATGGCAAAAAGAGCAAAGGAAGTAGTTTTATCGAAACGGATAGTCCCAATACAACAGCACTCCAGATCCAATTTCCTTTATGCAATAAGTAGAGTGAGAATACCAGAAGAAAGACCATCACCGCTTCAAAGTGGAGGTTCCCCGTTAATTCTATAATAATAAACGGATTCAAGATATACCAGAAAATTTGATGTTCCGGAAGCTGCAATGATTTTAATAATTTTCTTCCGAAAATGAGTGTTCCTACATCAGCTAAGATGATGACAAGCCTGAAAATTATCGCAGAACCAGGAATGCTTGTGGATGCCAACCACCCGGAGAGTGCAAATATCAGTTGGTTTAATGGAGGATAATTGGAATAATGCCCCGCACTTAAACTGCCCATCCCTGTCAGTAAGTCTTCAGATTGAGAAATATCAAAATCGGGAAGTTTTATCAACTCCGTTGGAATATATTCGTAAGGATTCCACCCACTGGCAATTAACCTTCCATCCCAGATAAACCTGAAATAGTCCTGAGATAGCATGGGCAAAGCAAAAATAAAAATCAGTCGAAATACCAAGGCTGCCCCTGTCAGAAACCAGAAATTATGCTTCTGTAGCTGGATCAGTTTAAAACTAAGAAAAAATACCGCCCCGTATAAACCAATCAATCGAAAGAAATCTGAACGATCTAAACCAAAGGCAAACGAAAAATAAAAAGCAGCACAGGAAAGTGCCAGCAAAATGGGGAATTTATAAAGTTTCAAAAATCTGAAATCCATAAAAGTGTAGGCTTTCAGCTAAAGTATAAAAATTTAAACTCTAAGACTTTTAAAGAATACAAAGCCAAAGCCGGTGAATAACATCAGGTGAAAAACCAGTAAACCATAATCGTTTAGTTTAAATGCACTCCAGATCGCAAATCCAAAATAGAGAAACAGCAGACCTTCTATGATCACATTTTTTGAAAAGCGATTGTTCAGATAATTATTGCCTTTCCAGGAATCTTTAATGGAATTTATATTGAATTTTGGGGTTCTGATAAACTCAGATTTCTTTCCGAAGTGACCTTCAAGTACCGCCAGGGTATTATGTACTGAAAATCCCATGGCAATGGAGAAGAAAGTAAGGAACATCCCTATAAACTTGAAAAAATTCCTAATCCCATTCCCATGAATTTTAGAATAAACTACATAATAACAAACAAAAAAGATTAATGTACTCACCGCAAAACCGGCCATCACATTAAAATATCCTGAAAACACGGGATTATTATGTTTGATGTATAACACCGGAACACTAAGAACTGCCAGTAAAAGCACAATTAAGAACATACTGGAATTTAGTAAATGAAAAAAACCGTGAAATTTGGTGCTAAAAGAAGCTGATTTATCTCTCAATAATTTACCATAATTTTTCCTGAAATTTTCTGCGGCGCCTTTGTTCCATCTGAATTGCTGACTACGTGCAGCACTGATTACCACAGGAAGTTCAGCCGGTGTTTCTACATCTTCAAGATATTTGAACTCCCAGTTTTTCATCTGGGCGCGATAGCTGAGATCAAGATCTTCGGTTAAGGTGTCGCCACTCCAGTTGCCTGCGTCATAAATACACTCCTTTCTCCAAATACCTGCGGTTCCGTTGAAATTAATGAAATTACGCCCAAAATTCCTACCTGTTTGTTCCAGGATAAAATGAAAATCAAGCGCGAAAGCCTGGATCTTTGTAAGCAACGAATAATTTCGGTTAATATGGCCCCATCGGGTTTGCACCACTCCTATCCTAGGATTTTTGAAATATGGTAAGGTTTGCATTAACCAGTTTTCTCCGGGAACAAAGTCGGAATCAAAAACCGCCACAAATTCGCCTTTGGCTATCTTCAGCCCTTCCTTTAAAGCTCCTGCTTTGAAGCCTGTTCTATTTGTTCTTCTAATATGCTGAATATCCAGCCCGGACATTTGAAGTTTCTCTATAATTCTAACTGTCTTTTCAATGGAATGATCTGTAGAGTCATCCAAAACCTGAATTTCCAACTTATCTTTCGGATAATTGATCTTCCCGATATTATTCAGAAGTCTTTCTACAACATAATATTCATTGTATAATGGAAGCTGAATAGTTACTAAGGGTAATTCTTCTGTAGAAAAGTCAAATTTTTCAGCTTCATCTGTAGTTTTAGTGGCCTTTAGGTAGTTAATTAACAAATGTAGTTGGGAAAGGCTATATATAAAGATAACGAGCAGGGCAAGGCTGTAAATTACGATTATCGCTACATCTATCATTTAAAACTATATTTAAAAATCCAACCGAGAATTTTCATCCCTGCAAAGATAGCACCTTTGATTGTTCCTGAAACTTTAGAGACGCCAATCCTGTTTCTATACTGAACAGGAACCTCAGCATAACTTAAGTTTTGTCGTAAAGCCTTCAATTGCATTTCAACAGTCCAGCCATATGTTTTATCTTCCATATTTAGCTGAAGTAATTTCTTATATTTTATAGCCCTGAAAGGACCTAGATCTGTGAACCGGGAATTGAAGAAAAGTTTCATTAATGTAGTAGCCAGTTTGTTACCAAAAATCTGCGGGAACGTCATCGAACCTTTTTCGCGTAAAGCTTTTGCCCTGGCCCCTATCACAAAATCTTTATCCTCAATTATAATTGGATCCAAAATCTTATGCATTTCTTCAGGATAATCTGAATAGTCACCATCAAGGAAAACAATAATATCCGGTTTTGATGTCTGATTTTCGATATACTCCATTCCTTTCAGGCAGGCATAACCGTAACCTTTTCTGGATTCAGAAAGTACCGTTGCCCCAGCCTTTCTGGCATTCTCTTCTGTAGCATCACTGGAATTATTGCTCACTACAATAGTTTCCTGAACCATTTCAGGAATATCTGAAATTACCCTGGAGATAGATTCAGCTTCATTAAATGCGGGAATAATTACCTTGACAACAGGTGGCATCTGGGTATGCAAGATTCAGATTTTTATAAGAGAGTGCAAAAATAGCTTAATTCCTTACATTTTACCGGCTCTTTTGCTCAATAAGATCAAGTAAATCAATATTATCACCCAGGATTCCGTCTTCAGAATCTATTCTGTTTTTACGAGAAGCATTTTCAAGTTTTAAAACTCCCCTGGGACAAACGGCAGAACAAATTCCGCAGCCCACACAACTAGCCCTCACAATATTCTGTTTTTTCTGAGCATAAGCCCTAACATCGATTCACATTTCGCAATAAGTAGAACAGTTTCCGCAGGAAATACACTGTCCGCCATTGGTAGTAATTCTGAATTTTGAAAATAAACGTTGTTGCAAGCCTAAAATTGCCGCCATTGGGCAACCAAATCTGCACCATACGCGGTTTCCAAAAATAGGATAAAAACCCGTTCCAATCACTCCGCTAAATATCGCTCCAATCAAAAAACCGTAAGAAGACCTGAGCGTTTCCGCATTAAAAAGGAATAAATTATTTCCATTTACATAATGCAAGCCTATTAATGATAAAATGATCACCAGATACCCAATAGCGCCATATCTGGCATCTTTCTCAAGCTCCTCACGTTTAAAATACCAGATGGCAGCAAATAATAAAGTTAGAAATACTCCAACCCCAATTAAAAAAACATCTCTAGTCAACCAGTATTTATCTGCATCATATCCCAGATAAGAATAAACTACCGCGGTGGTCATAACAACCACAAAAACCAAAACACTATGAACCACCCATCTTTCCACTTTCCAGGCAAACTGACTCTTATCTGATAAATGTCTATAAGGATCCCCGGCAGTTTCCGCTAAACCACCACAACCGCAAACCCAACTACAGTACCAGCGTTTTCCATATTTGTAAGTTAAAATGGGAGTGATTATAAAGATAGAAGCAATGCCAAATATCAATAGCGCAACACCAACAGTTCCTGCAGAAATAAAATCATCTACACGATACTGTTGAAAATTGTAGTAATTGAGCGGCCAGATATTTTTAAGATCGTAATAGGGTAATGAGAAACCTTTACCATTTAATCTTGCCATGAATTCAGGAATAAGAAATGCAAAGGAGGTTTGAAAAAACATCACTGAAAAAGTTCTGAGCCTTTCGTATCGATTATGACGGTATTTATAAAGAAATTTTACACCGAAAGCGGTAATGGCGATGGTATATAATGTTCCGTAAACGAACCACTGGCTGGCAGGATTACCGCTAAGAAGCTTACTCAAAGGATCAAATAAGGCAATTAAACCTACATTATCCCCCTCAGCACGCAGGCCAATAAATTCAGGATAAAAATATAGAATAATATAAAATCCAGTAAGGGCAATTCCCGCCAACCAGGCCAGATAACCCCTGTTAGTCATGGATTTGAACCAAACTCCGTCATTTTTAATTCCAGGATGCGTATGTGCATAAGCGGCCTGGGCAAACCATATAATACCGGCAATAATCGAAACTAATGATATACTTAGCCATAGAATTTTATTAGGGAAATTCACATTGAGGGAGGCAAGCAAGAGAATGAGCAAACCACTCATTCCAAGAACGGTGGCGATCTTTTGCTGGGTATTTATAGATTTCGGCGCATCGCCGGTAAGCGACATATTATGTTCTATCCTGCTCATAATTTATTTTTAAGATTAGACCTCACAGGTTTTGAAAACCTGTGAGGTTTAGTTCTGAACTAGATTGTCCTTAAAACTTCTGAAAATCTCTTTTTCATGCGTTTCGTAAAATTCGGGGTCAAAATTGGCTACTTTTAGGTTCGCGAGCACATAGTCTATTTTTTTATGCTCATTTAGCCACAGGTCAAAAACTTCCTGCCGCATACGTATTCCGAAGGTATTTATGCCTAAGAATTCCCTTGTTTCAGTATTGTAGGAAATAGTGATGGCTTTAAGGCCGCTCTCATGTTTCCAGTAAAAATGTTCCTCATTTTCTTTTGGTTTAGGCCATACCCAGCCATAGGTTTGATATTCAATATCAAAGAACTTAGCTGAATTGAACCAGTTACCGGGTTGGTATGCAGTTCGATCTCCGGTTAACGTCCCGGCAAGTGTTTCTCCCATAATACGACCAGTATACCAGACAGCTTCCACCGGTTTTCTTAAACCTATAGCTTCTCGCTGCTGAGCGCAATCTCCAATAGCATATACATCTTCGATATTTGTTTCCAGGAATTCATTTACCAGAATACCTTTATCGATTTCCAAATCTGAATCCTTAAGAAAATCTATATTAGGTCGTACTCCGGCACAAAGACCTACAAACTGACATTCAATTTCTTCACCATCCTTAGTCCTAACTGCTTTCACGCGGCCATTTTCGTCTGGAATAATTTCGTCCAATTCTGTATGATGTTTAAGATCTACTCCATGAGATTTGATGTGATTTGAGATCATTTCAGCTTCAGGAAGAGGCAATACATTGCTCCAGAAAGCTTTCTCACGAACTAGAAAGGTAACTTCAATATTTCTAGTTCCAAGCATCTCAGCCAGTTCTACCCCAATTAATCCACCACCTATAATCACTGCCTTTTTAATATAAGGGGTATTTTCCTCAAGTTCTATAAGATCCTGTTTGGTTACCAAACCCTGGACTCCTTTCAAGTCCTGACCCTTCCAGCCAAACTTGTTATAAATAGAACCGGTAGCAACTATAAGTTTATCATATGCTAAGGATTCTCCAGCAGAAAACCGTAATTTCTTTTTTTGAAAGTCTATCTCTTCTACCCATGCCTTTTTCAGATCAATTCGGTTCTTTTCCCAAAACCAATCTTCGTAAGGCTTCAAATGATCCCATTTCATATGTCCCATATAAACATACATCAGGGCAGTACGCGAGAAAAAATAATCTGATTCACCAGAGATAACGGTGATTTTGGAGTCAGAGTTTTTACGGATATGCCTCGCGGCAGTAATTCCTGAAATTCCGTTACCAATAATTACAATATGCGCCATTATTTTTTATAGTGTGGAAGAATGAAGCTGTCTCAAAAGTTCATTTTTCATCAAGCTGAACTAATTTCAGCTTCTAATTAATATTGATTATCAACCTGCCAAGATCCTGAAATGAATTCAGGATAACGCATTTCTAACTTTTTTGACAGTTTCTCAAAGCTTTAGTAAAGTAAACAGAAAATTCAAGGAATACCAACTTACATCAGTATTAAATTTAAACGATCAAAATTAACGGAAAATATTCCGGCCATGATTCGATCAATCCTTATAATTACATTAATTTGAGCCCCATTTAACTCCAAGGCACTTTTTCTAGAAATTATAGGCTTGAGTTGATCTTAAATTTTCAAATAAATTTAGAATTTTAAGTGTATGGATTTTACAAATCCTTTGATATATGGAGTTCCCTGCTTCATTGCATTGATTTTACTGGAACTTTCTTACAGCCATCATAATGGCAATAAGAATTTATATGCCTGGAAAGATCTTATGGCAAGCGGATCCATGGGCATTGGAACTGCGATTATTTCGCCTTTGCTTAAGGTGGTTTTTATGATTTTCCTGTTCGAAGCTGTATACTCTGCTTTCAATCCGGTGGTGAATGGAGTTCATACCAATATTTTTGGATATGAGTCTTTCGGGTTTGAATGGTATTTCTGGGGTTTATGTATGCTAGGAGATGATTTTGCCTATTATTGGTTTCACCGGGCAAATCACGAAATTAGGATATTCTGGGCCGCACATATTGTACATCATTCTTCAGATAATTTCAATTTAGGAACCGGAATCAGAAATGGCTGGTTCACGCTTGTTTATAAACCTTTCTTTTATATGTGGTTGCCTGCGATAGGTTTTCCGGTAGAAATGGTAGTTGTTTGTCTGGGTATAGAATCATTATGGCAATTCCAATTGCATTCCCAATACATTCCAAAACTTGGTTTTTTTGAGAAATTTTTAAATACACATACCATGCACCAGGTACACCACTCTCAAAATGTGGAATATCTGGATAAAAACCATGGTGGTATTTTAAATATTTTCGACAGGATGTTTGGCAGCTGGAAAGAACTTGATGAAGATATAGAAGTTAAATATGGGGTTACCCACGCTCCGAATTCCTATAATCCATTGATAATTTTAACCCATGAATTTAAAGATATCTGGAAAGACGTGAAAGAAGGGAAAAGTTTCAGGGAAAAATTCATGTATATTTTTGGACCTCCCGGATGGAGCCCTGATGGTAGTACTTTAACGGTGAAACAACAGCAGCGTGAATTTAAGGATTTCAGCAAAAGAAATCCTCTGGAATTCTATCAAAGACCTAACTAAACTTAACAAACTTCAGCTTGATTAGTGAAATTAAAAGGGATAGAAAAGGCTTCCCAGGCGCTCAAGGTTTTCTGATAATTCTCTTATTTCTTGTCGTACTTGGATGTTCATCTTGTCAAAGCACTTTAATCAAAGATAAAACGAATGGGATCAGCCTTGTTGCTTCCAGGGACAGCCTAACCAGCAATGAGTTAGACTACCTGCTAGAAGTAAATGCTAATGCGGTTGCTTTGATGCCTTATGCATTTCTAAATACTGAAAAAGGGCCTCAACTTTATTTCAATCAGGATCGGCAGTGGTTTGGGGAACGTGCCGAAGGTATAGAGCAAGCGATTATAAAATTACGGGAAAAACAGATTGCCATTATGATGAAACCTCACCTCTGGTTGAGAAATGGCAGTTTTACCGGTGACCTTAATTTTTCTTCTGAAGCAGAATGGAAGGACTTTGAGCAATCATATAAAGAATATATCCTTTTCTATGCTGAAATATCTGAGGAATACCATATTGAGACCCTATGCATCGGGACTGAACTTTATACTTTCGTAAAAGAGAGGCCTTTATTCTGGCAGAAATTGATCTATAATATTAGGGAAATATATACAGGAAAGCTTGTATATGCAGAAAATTGGGATAAAATTGATCAGGTACAGATATGGAAAGAATTGGATTTTATTGGAGTGGATGCTTATTTCCCAATAAGCGAAAAAGCTTCTCCTTCTGAACAGGAAATAAAAAATGGCTGGCAAAAACACAAAACTCTTCTGGCAAATTTATCTTCTGAATATCAAAAACCTATTCTATTTACAGAGTATGGGTACAGGAACATAGATTATGCTGTGAAGGAACCCTGGAATTCCGAACGCAAGCTATATCCTAAAAATCATAATTTACAGGCCAGAGCGCTAAAAGTTTTACTGGAAGAGTTCTGGACAAAAGATTGGTTCCAGGGAGGATATCTCTGGAAATGGCATCAATATGAAAATTCAGGAGGTCTTGAGAACGATCGCTTCACTCCCCAAAACAAACCTGCTGAAAATACTATCAAAGAATATTATCTCAAATTTAAGAACTAACCCGCTTGTAGTAGTGGCTGTAGAGTTCTTCTGCAGAAGCTCCTCTACGCCTTTTCCAGTAAATCTCGATAAACAGCCATTGTGTGTTCCAAACACCTAACCTATCGTAGAGTCTGGCAGAGGTAGTTATCCAACTTTTTATAATGCTAAACTGTTTTTTCTTATAAAGTCTTCTGATGATCTCGTTATCTTCATAAACTTTATACGCCTCGTTAAAACCTCCAATTTCATCAAACAGACTTTTCTCTACAAAAAGAGATTGATCACCACCTCTACAAGTGATATGATTCACTTTTGTAAAAAGTCCCATGAGATTGAGCCACCAATGATCTTTATCAAATTTCATTTGGAAACACCCGGCTTTTTTCCCATTTTTCACTTCTTCAACGATTAAAGAATCAAAATTTACAGGAGGCAGGCTATCTGCATGTAAAAAGTATAGAATGCCTGATTTAGCAGATCTTGCTCCGGCATTCATCTGTACAGCCCTTCCTTTTCCTGAAGCAACATAAGATGCTTTCGGGTGACTTTTAGCAATCTCAGCAGTATTATCAACACTACCTCCATCCACTACAATGATTTCAGAAATACAACCTGATGACGTAGCTTCTAAATGCTCCAGAAGTATGGGAAGTTGTTCCTCCTCATTGTATGCCGGAATGATAATACTAATCATCTGCCAGATTATTTAGCGTCGTTTAGATCCCAGTTATAGTCTTTGTAAGTGATAGAAACACCAGAATTTATTTTGGTATTCGCATACTTATTTACGTAGTCTATAACAGTTCCGTTTTCTTTAAAATCCTTGCTATACCAGTCGAAAATGGAAGAAAGTTTCGCAGAATT
>CAXGBX010000033.1:0-11965 GCA_964008195.1 uncultured Flavobacteriaceae bacterium | reverse complement strand
TGTTTCTGCAATGAGTTTTGGCTCACTTTCTGCCAAAGCCATTGAATCTCTGAATGAGGGTTGTAAACTTTCAGGGGCTTATCATAACACCGGCGAGGGCGGACTTTCACCTTACCATAAAAAAGGTGCTGATCTGGTATTTCAAATTGGTACCGGATATTTTGGAACTCGCGATGAGCATGGAAATTTTTCAATGGATAAACTAGTTGCACTGGTAAAAGAAAATCCGCAGATAAGGGCCATAGAATTGAAACTTTCCCAGGGAGCAAAACCCGGAAAAGGAGGTGTATTGCCCGCAGCTAAAATTTCTAAGGAAATTTCAGAGATCAGGGGGGTTCCCATGCATAAAGATGTGATTTCCCCTTCTTATCACACTACTTTTGACACGATTGAAGGGATGGTGGAGTTTGTAGAAGAGATTGCCCAAGCTACAGGTTTACCTACAGGAATTAAATCTGCCGTAGGAAATCTAAAAGATTGGGAAGTGCTCGCGAAATTGATGCAGGGAAAAGGCTATGGCCCAGATTTTATAAGTATTGACGGTGGTGAAGGTGGTACCGGTGCTGCACCACCGAGTTTCGCTGATCATGTTTCTTTACCCTGGATCTATGCTTTTACCGACGTTTATAAAATCTTTCAAAAATATAATTTGACAGATAGAATTGTATTTGTGGGTGCCGGAAGACTTGGATTTCCTGCCAAAGCTGTTATGGCCTTTGCCCTGGGAGCAGATATTATTAATGTAGCCAGGGAGGCTATGATGAGTGTTGGTTGTATACAGGCACAGAGCTGCCATACCAATACCTGCCCTACCGGGGTTGCCACTCAAAGCAAATGGTTACAGTCTGGAATAAATGTAAAAGATAAGGCGATGCGTACTAATTTCTATTTTGTGAAATTCAGGAAAGAACTATTACAAATTAGCCATGCCTGTGGTTACGAACACCCCTGCCAGTTTGATACTGATGATGTGGAAATCAACCTCAGCGATAAGAATTTAGCAAAAACCCTGGCGACCACTTTCTCATACCATAAAGAAAAAGTAAATTTCAGCTCTGTAAAAGAGCTGGTGGAATGCACACATTTAGGAGGAAATCTTAATTTAAAACACCTTAGAAAAACTGAAAAAGCCATCGATTAAATTTAATCTTCTAATGAACGAAATTGAAATTCTTGATTTTTTATATGCCCTATTACCCGCGGTAATCGTAGGCCTGGTCTCCTTCTATTTTTTCAGCACGTATTCAAAAAATGAAGAAAACCGAAGAAGATTTTTGCTTTTGAGGGAGAAACAGAAAACTTCACTTCCAATTCGGTTACAGGCTTATGAAAGGCTGACGCTTTTTCTGGAAAGAATATCCCCGGGAAAAATTTTATTCCGTGTACAGCCAACTTCTGAAGATATTGATTCTTACGCCACCCTTCTTGTTGCGAATATTGAGCAGGAATTTGAACATAACCTGGCTCAGCAAATCTATATTAGCGATGAATGCTGGGATTATATCAAAACCGCTAAGAATGCAACAATTACTCTTATAAGAAAGGGAGCTGCTAAAGAAGAGGTACAAAATACAAATCAGCTTCGTGAAATAATCTTAAAAAGTTTAATGGAGAAACTGGCACCTACAGATGCAGCGCTTTCTTACATTAAAAAAGAAGTTAGAAGCCTAGCTTAAACCAGGAGGATTTTGCAGCTTTTCTTTCCATTTCTTTTTTCTTGGCATATTCATAGCCCTGTTGCCACCATTCAGTCATGGCTTTCTTATTGAAAACCAACGAATTTTCTGTAAGTTTTGTAGGCGTATAGTACACATTCAGCTTGACTTTCTTATTCATGGCGGCAAGTTTACCTTCCACGATATCATGATATTCCACCTGATCCAGTAAAAATCCGAACAAGTTCACCATCAGGGAAAATGGATTTCTACCGAGCACCTTGTTATATTCCATGTTTTCAGCTTCGAGAATAATCGCATCCACTTCGGTTGCTCCGCGTTTGATAGCTTCTCTGATAGGCACTACACAGCCAAGACCTCCATCAGCATATTCAAAGCCATCTTTCTCTGCCAGGCTCATAAACGGAATATAATTGCAGCTAATCCATATCCAGTCACAAAAATCATCATATTCAAAATCATGGATCGATTTGTATTCAACGCGATTTTTGGAAAGATTAGACACGGTAACCACCACATCTTTCACTTTACTTTTTAATTCAATAAAATCCTGATGAGAAAAATTCCGCCTGATATTTCTCCTTAGAGCTTTACTTTCTCCAAAAGTTCTTCGCTTTCTAACAAACTGCCAGAACATGTTGAAATAATTGATAGTCACATATTCCCTTCCCTCCTTCTTTTTAACTACAAATGGATTGATGCTAAAAATAGTACGCTGGTTCACATTTGTATAAATATCATATACTTTCTGGATGTTTCCAGCGGCCAGATGAGGAATTAAAAGGCTCCCCGTAGAAGTTCCCAAAAAAAGATCGTAATTACGTTGCTTTTCCTGAATAAGGTACTGAGCAACACCACCGGCAAAAGCGCCTTTGCTTCCTCCACCAGATATAACCAATGCTCGCATTAAGGTTCAATTTGATTTAGTTCTTTATTTCTATGCTTGGCAAATTCAAAACCACTCTCCCACCACAACTTCATCTTCTCTTCATCAAAAATAAGGGAATTGGTAGTCAATACACTGGGAGTATAATAAAAATTAAGTGTCGCATCCTTATTTACTGCTGAAAACTTTCCGATTTTAATATTTTGCGTTTCTATACGGTCCAGCATAAAGGCGAATAAATTGGTGATTAGCGAAAAGACATTTTTAGAAGGCATTCTATTGAAGTATGTCACTTCGGTTTGTAAGACAATGGCGTCCACTTCTGTCGCCCCTCTTTTGATCGCCTCTTCAATAGGAACCATCGAGCCAAGTCCGCCATCAGCATACTCACATCCGTTTTTGCTCACCAGACTCATAAATGGCGTATAATTACAGGAAATCCAGATCCACTCAATAAAATCTTCATAATCATAATCATTAATAGATTTATATTCTACCTCATTCAGTGAAAGATTGGAAACTGTTACTACAATTTCTACAGGCCCGTTTTTCAGTTCGTTGAATTCTTCTTTAGTAAAGGTGTTTTCTATAAGTTTTTTCAGGTTCAGACTCTCTCCGAAGGTCTTTTTACCTCTCAGGAAATTCAGCAGTACATTAACATGATTGATGCTAATATTATCATACCCATGCTTTTTCTTGATAAGGAAAGGCCGATTACTAAATATACTGGATTGATTTACTGAGGTGAAAACCTTTTTTACTTTTTCAGCTTTGTTCAAAGCCATATGGGCAATAAGAAGACTGCCGGTAGAAGTACCTATCAATAAATCGTAATCCCGCTTTAATTCTTCAGTTAAATACTGAGCAACTCCTCCGGCAAATGCCCCTTTACTACCACCACCGGAAATTACAAGGGCACGCATATCATAGATTTATTTTCGATCTTAGATAAGAAGTTTCAGCATCTGTCATAGCCTTTGAAACCTCTAAAATTTTTTGTCGGTATTCTTCATTTTTCAGCAGTTCACCTAATAACTCCCTGCTATAGTTTCTGAAACTATAAGTATGGTGTTGAGTACCTTCAATTAGGCTCTCCAGACTTTCAGGGTTAAATGCACCAATCTGATAAAGATAACTGAAGGCATTTTCCCTAATCTGAAATGGTTTTTCTACAGCAGTATATCCCGCCAGTTCGTTGTAATAATCCTCAGTCAAATCAGCTTCAAACTCCGGAGTAACCAGGTTTAAAGTTAACCAAAGCATTCTAATATTCTTATTATAAAATCCGTCCAGATCACGAGTTTGCTCCAGATAATTCGCTCTATCCTTCGGAAATTGCTCCCATAATTTGAACAAAGCAGCTTCAATGGTGAGATAAGACTCATCTTTTAAAAGAGACTCAAAATCTTTCTTTAATGCTGGAGGAATTTCCTGTATACTTGTGGCTATAGCCTGGCGAACATAAATATTATTGGTTTCAAATGCCTTTTTATAAAGTCTTATTGCCAAATCTGATTGTTTACCCGCAAGCTGATGTACCACCTCCTGCCCTATGTAATCATTTACCGGGAAACCCAGGTTTTTATTTAGATAATCAAATTTTTGCTCTAACGAGGTTTCCCTCAGTGACGCCATGTTCAAATAACTTGTAATGAATTCTGATTTTTTTAGAGACTCCAGGGACTGAGTGGCTTTAAATGCCGATTGCTTTAGCCAGTCTGCCATAAAACCTGAAAGATCCATCCCGGAGGCTGTTTCCATCTCAGCAATAAAGCTATCAGTCTCCACATTTTTGAAACTATAAAGTTCCAGGTAATTCTTCATTCCAGATCTAAAGACTTCATCTCCAATTCGTTCCCTTAAAATATGCAATGCCCAGGCTCCTTTTTGATAAAAAGTTAAAGAACCGGCATCAGGGCTCAAAAGTGATTTTCCTTTTCCAGAATCACTTAATTCTTTCAGCTTTTCTGCTGTCTCATATAATTTCCAGTAGTAATAGTCTTCGCCAAATATTTCTTTTTCTGCCAGTAGGGCATAATAGGTGGCAAAACCTTCATGTAACCAGTGATGTTTTCCATTTTCGGTCACCAAATTCCCGAACCACTGATGCGCCAACTCGTGTGCATTCACATTTACATAATTCCTGTCCTTAAATCCAATGAAATCGGTTAAAAATGATTCAGAAAATATAGTAGTGCCGGTATTCTCCATTCCACCGTAAAGAAAATCCTGAACGGGAACCTGTTTATAATTCTGCCAGGGATAGGCTACGCTTATTTCTTTTTCCAGAAAATCAAAGATCTCCTGTGTATGTCTATAGGTTGGTTCATATAATAAAGAATCTGACTCAAGGTAATAAAGCTGAATTTCATCTCCGCTGGCGGAGTTCACTGTTTGATGTATATAATTTCCCGCAGCCACAGCAACAAGATAGCTACTCATTGGTTTGGTCATATCAAATTTCCAAAGCCTGGTACTATCCGTAATTTTCTCTACGCTTTCCAGTTTTCCATTAGAAATCAACTCATAGAACGCAGGAAACTCAAAGTTGAGATCAAATTCTAATTTCTCCGTTATTTCGTCAAAACTGGGCAACCAGGTAGAAGTATACTTACCCTGCCCCTGAGTCCATACCTGTCTGTTTCTATTGCTGGAATCATCATCATCCCAATTTATAAAGTACATGCCAGAATCAGGTTTAACGCTATAATTTAGTGTAAGCTTATGATCCTTTGCCGGTGAAAATTTTGAAATCAGGTAAATCCCATTTTCATCTGAATAATGCTCAATCGGGTCTCCATTATACTGAATATTTGAAAACTCCATTTTTTTTCCATCAATAAACAAAGTATCCTTTGGTGAAATAATATCGAAAGTATAAGCTACGTCCCCTTTTACTTCAGAATTTGATGGGATAATTTCGATTTCAGCTTCCAGTTTTTTAAAGTCAAAATGATCTGTCTGGTCTAGAATTTCCTGAGAGATCAGGTTCACTGAACTAAGCAAAAGTATAAAAGCAAGTATTTTTTGCATGAAAAAATGTAGAATAGGTTCTGCAAAATACAAAAATGCCGTTTTACTACATAAAATTTATGTTTTAAACATCTTCTCTCTACTGGAACATTTCAAAATCAAAGTCTTTTAATATCTTCGTTTTTATGATCCAGAATCTGCTGCAAACCCCTATTGAGTATTTAAAAGGTGTTGGTCCCAATCGGGCTGAGACCTTAAAAAAAGAACTCAATATCCAGTATTATAGGGATCTTATAAATTTCTTTCCGAATAGGTATATAGACAAAACCGGGTTCTATAAAATAAATCAGCTTCAGCAAAATTCTTCTGAGGTCCAGATCGTTGGTAAGATCGTTCATCTAAAAATGGTAGAACAGAAAAAAGGAAAACGCCTGGTTGCCGAATTTATAGATGATACCGGGAAGATGGAACTTATATGGTTTCGCGGTCATAAATGGATTCGTGAAAATATTAAAATTAATACTCCGTATGTGATCTTCGGAAAGACCAACTGGTATAATGGTTCATTTAGTATGCCCCATCCTGAAATGGAGCTAGTGGCCGACTATAAAAAAAATCTTAGACCGGCAATGCAGCCTGTGTATCCTTCTACTGAATTACTTCAGAAAAAAGGAATTACAAACCGGGTGATTATGAAGCTTATGCAGGAAGTTTTACAGCAAACCGGACTTAAATTTTCGGAGAGCCTGAATAAAACTCTGTTGGAGGAATTAAGCTTAGTCTCCAAAGCAGAAGCTCTTTTCAACATACATTTCCCTAAAAATCAGGAATTACTGGCCAGGGCACAATTCAGGTTGAAATTTGAGGAATTGTTTTTTATCCAGCTAAAGCTTATCCGCAAAAACATGTTGCATAAGCAAAAGATTAAAGGTTTCAATTTTGACCAGATTGGGAATTATTTCAATAATTTTTATCAGGAACATCTACCTTTTGATTTAACCGGGGCACAAAAGAGGGTGATCAAGGAAATACGCAGCGATATGGGAAGTGGTGCCCAGATGAACAGATTACTGCAGGGAGATGTAGGTTCGGGGAAAACCATCGTTGCATTAATGTCTATGCTTATTGCGCTGGACAATAATTTCCAGACTTGTTTAATGGCTCCCACTGAAATCCTTTCCATTCAACATTATAATGGCCTCAAAGATCTTTGTAAAGATCTAAATATCAATATCTATCTGCTTACCGGTTCCACAAAAACCAAAAAAAGAAGAGAGATACATGAAAAACTTGAAAATGGCGGAATCAATATTTTAATCGGGACTCATGCCCTCCTTGAAGACAAAGTGAAGTTTAAAAACCTTGGACTTGCCGTGATTGATGAACAACACAGGTTTGGGGTTGCTCAACGCGCTAAATTGTGGAAGAAAAATCATATTCCGCCACATATTCTGATCATGACTGCAACACCCATCCCGCGTACCCTGGCCATGAGTTTATATGGTGACCTTGATATTTCGGTCATTGATGAGTTACCTCCAGGCAGAAAACCTATTAAAACTGTACATAGGTTTGATAGTAATAGATTAAAGGTTTTCGCCTTTCTAAGGGAAGAAATTCAGAAAGGACGGCAGGTGTATATCGTTTATCCCCTTATCCAGGAATCTGAAAAAATGGACTATAAGGACCTAATGGACGGCTATGAAAGTATTGCCAGGGAATTTCCAGATTTCCAGATTTCCATAGTGCATGGACAGATGAAACCTGCAGATAAAGACTATGAAATGGATAGGTTTGTACGTGGAGAGACCCAGGTAATGGTTGCTACCACCGTAATTGAGGTTGGCGTAAATGTCCCAAATGCCAGTGTAATGATCATAGAAAGCGCTGAAAGATTTGGTTTATCCCAACTTCACCAGCTTCGCGGAAGGGTTGGTCGTGGTGCCGAACAGAGTTTCTGTGTATTAATGACTGGCCATAAGCTTTCCAACGATAGTAAAACCAGGCTGGAAACCATGACTGCTACCAACGATGGTTTCGAAATAGCTGAAGTAGACCTGAAACTTCGGGGTCCGGGTGATCTCATGGGGACTCAGCAAAGCGGTGTGCTCAACCTGAAAATTGCCGATATTGTAAAAGATAATTCCATCCTTCAATCTGCCAGGCACTATGCTACTAAAATTTTAAAAGATGATCCTAATCTTTCCCGGGAACAAAATTCTATGATAAAAAATGCATATGCAAGATTGGTAAAAAACAATACCATCTGGAATTACATTAGCTAGATAACGCAGCATCCCTGATTATATCAACGAATACAAATTATTAACTATAAAATATTGAAGAACAGATATTTGAGATAAATTCAAATATTTACTTCCTGTATTTTTTTCAGTTTTTTCAGAAACTTTTGTGTATCTTTAAGACTCCCCCCGAAAAAGGAAATCCTACTAATCCTATAAATTTTAGCCACCTATCTTCTTAACCTGTAATTAGTTGCCTCAATCTTTATTGAAACCAGAAATAATCAATAAAATCAAATATTATGAGTGCAATAACAAAAATTAAATTTGGAATAAGCATGCTGATGATTTGTTTTACAACTTCATTGCTAGCTCAAAATGTATCTCAGGAAGATATGGCTACCAGTCTATATGAGATTTATAAAAATAAGGGGGTAAAAGAAGTCCTAAAAGTCTACGAGAAAGAAAATCAGAATAAAGAGTATCAGGGAATGGCAGAACCATTGAACATTCTCGCATACCGACTTATGCAGGAAGACAAAGACCTGGAGGCTGCCGAAATTCTTTTAAAAGCCCAGATTGATGAGTACCCTGATGAAGCGAATCCTTATGATTCGTATTCAGATGTCTTGCTGGAAATGGATAAAAAGGAAGAAGCCGTTAAGTATATTGAGAAATCCCTGGCTATCGCAGAAAAGCGCGATCATGAGCAAGACGAATTGATCATAGAAGCAGGAAAGGCTAAAATGGCCATCATGGGAAATAAGGATAAGCAACTGAACTTTCTGGTAGGAAATTGGGACAATGAAACCAAAGTTTATCAGAATGGAGAAGAAATAAATAGTTCTAAAAGTTCTAACAATATTTCTTTTGATCCACAAGGCTCAGTATTAATAGTAGATCATGATGATTCCGGGAAAAACCCTTGCTGTAAAAGAGTGATGGTATATAATCCTATTAAAGATGAATTTGATGTGTCTTTTATGAGAAAAGATCAACCCGCCGGAATCAATAATTCTACCATGCAGGTAAAAGAGCTTAATGCTAACCATTTTGAAGTGATGGAAAGCTATACTGAAAATGATGAGCAAGTAAAGGTGAAGCATGATATTGTTAAAAAACCTGATAATGTAGAATGGACTATTTATGCATCTACCGAAGGTGATTGGGAAAAAGTAAGATCGATGACCCTTAGAAAAAAGAATTAATTGTACCTCAACAAATATTTGAACGGGGTTGCCTAAAAAGTAGAAAACGTCATCCTGAATTTATTCAACCACGTTGATTCTAAAAAATTCAGGCTCGAAGCTGAAATATCATCAGCAAGACAAAAGTTCACTTTTTAGGCAACCTCATTTTTATGAATATTTCGTTCAACAAAAAAAAATCAGATTATGACAAAACCATTCGTAATACTATCTTTGCTGCCTGAAAAAGATTATTCATGAAGATTTCATATAACTGGCTGAAACAGTTTATCAAATTACCCGAAAACGCTGAAAAAACAGGGGAACTATTAACCGACCTTGGGCTTGAAGTTGAAGGTATTACCAACTTCCAAAGTATCAAAGGTGGACTTGATGGTGTTGTAGTTGGTCACGTATTAAGTTGCGAAGCACACCCAAATGCAGACAGGCTTCAGCTTACAAAAGTAAATATTGGCAATGGTGAAGAAGTACAAATAGTGTGTGGGGCACCCAACATTGGCGCTGGTCAAAAGGTTCCGGTGGCTACTATTGGAACTGTGCTTTATGATGAGAACGGTGAATCCTGGGAAATCAAGAAAGGAAAGATCCGTGGTGAAGTTAGTTTCGGAATGATTTGTTCAGAAAAAGAACTTGGTTTGGGACAGAGCCATGAAGGTATTATGGTAATGGGAAATGAACTGGTACCGGGAACTGAAGTTGCCAGTATTTTTGAAGTTGAAAATGATGAAGTCTTTGAAATAGGCCTAACCCCGAATAGGGCAGATGCCATGAGTCATTGGGGCGTTGCGAGGGACCTAAAGGCTGGTTATCAGCAAATGGGTAAACATTTGGAATTAATCACACCAGCTGTGAGTAGTTTTCATGTAGATAACCGAAGTCTCAAAA
Source organism: uncultured Flavobacteriaceae bacterium (assembly GCA_964008195.1). GTDB lineage: Bacteria > Bacteroidota > Bacteroidia > Flavobacteriales > Flavobacteriaceae > Christiangramia. Next base: position 2,094 of record CAXGBX010000033.1, on the reverse strand, counting down.
TCCAGATCAAAGTAGATAATTCTAATCTGGCACCCAGATATTGTGGGGTAACTTTGTCTGATGTTAAAGTTGGGGAATCTCCAAAATGGCTTCAGAATAGATTGAAAGCTATTGGCCTTAGCCCTAAAAATAATGTGGTAGATGCCACAAATTTTGTGATGCACGAATTGGGACAGCCCCTGCATGCATTTGATGCCGGAAAAATAGCCGGAAATGAAATCAATGTTAAGACCTTAGAAGCTGGAACCAAATTTATCACGCTTGATGATATTGAACGGGAATTACACGAAGAGGACCTTATGATTTGTGATGCTGAAAAGCCTCTTTGTATTGCTGGTGTTTTTGGCGGAATTGGAAGCGGCGTTACAGAAAATACTACTCAAATATTTCTTGAAAGCGCTTATTTTAACCCTGTAAGTGTTAGAAAAACCGCTAAAAGACATGCGATAAATACCGATGCTTCTTTCAGGTTTGAAAGAGGAATAGATATCAACTCAGTAGAGTTCGCTTTGAAACGGGCAGCGCTATTGATCAAGGAAATTGCCGGTGGAGAAATTACCAGCGATATCGACGATCTCTATTTTAAGAAAATTGAAGATTTCCAGGTGTTTTTAACCTTCGAAAAAGTGAATAAACTTATTGGAGAAAACCTGGAAGAAGAAACTATCAAATCTATACTCGCTTCTCTGGAGATTCGCGTGAATAATGTTACTGAAACCGGCATGGGCCTTACTATCCCTTCATACAGAGTGGATGTTCAGCGTGAATCTGACGTGATTGAGGAGATTCTAAGAGTGTACGGATATAACAACATTAAATTTGGTGACAAGCTTAGTCTCTCTGTTGCTAACTCTTCTAAATTTGAAGATTATAAAATACAAAACCTCATCGCGACACAGCTAATTGGCCAGGGCTTCTATGAGACCATGGCCAATTCCCTAACTACTGCGAAATACAATAAGCTAAGTGAGGAACTAAAAGACGAATATCAGGTTGAAATGCTGAATCCGCTGAGTCAGGACCTTTCAGTATTGAGACAGAGCATGTTATTCTCCGGGCTGGAAGCAATCAGCTATAATCTTAATCGAAAGAGAGACAATATCAAGATCTTTGAATTTGGTAAGACATATCATTCTTATATTAGTGGAAGGGAAGAGAATAAACACCTTTCATTATTTATCACTGGAGAAAGAACTGCTGAAAACTGGAATGGAACCGCTAGAAATGGTAATTTCTTCTATTTCAAGGGGATTATAAATTCCATATTTGAAAAGCTAGGGATCAAAAACTTAAAAACTAAATCTGTAAAGAGCGACCTTTTCTCAGAAGGTCTTGAGTTGAGCAGCAAAAAAGCTAAACTGGTAGATTTCGGTATAATTAAAAAATCTATACTTAAGAAATTTGATATTGAACAGGAAGTGATATTTGCAGATTTTAATTGGGATGCAGTTATAGAATTGGCAAAGCATCAAAAAACGAGCTTTTCTCCCATTCCAAAATATCCAAGAGTAAGGAGAGATTTTGCCTTACTGCTGGACCAGTCTGTTACTTACGATGAAATTGAACAAATTGCGAGGCAAACTGAAAAGAAAATGTTGACCGACGTTAATTTATTTGACGTTTACGAAGGAAAAAATCTACCTGAAGGCAAAAAAAGTTATGCTGTAAGCTTTGTGTTCCAAGATGAACACAAAACTCTCACAGATAAGCAGGTAGACAAAATGATGAGTAAATTACAATATAGATTTGAGAAGGAACTGAATGCCGAATTGAGATAAAAAAGTAGATAACACCTAAGTAATTATAAAAACAAACCCCGATGATAATTCATCGGGGTTTGTTTTTATAAGTATTTCACAGACTTAAAAGAGTTCTTTAAAAATATCATCTATATATTTTCTGGTTTCCCTATCCATTCTTCTGGTTTCAATGGTTTCATCTAAAGTTCCCCTGTATAGAATCTCATTGGTTCTTCTATCGATAAAATCAATTACCACAGATCTTTCCCTATAAGGCACTTGTTCTACCCTTGGACCAGTAATTCGCTGTACAATTCCTGTAAACATAGTTTTTTTAGAGATTAATTAGTTTAAG
>CAXGBX010000032.1:0-12058 GCA_964008195.1 uncultured Flavobacteriaceae bacterium | reverse complement strand
AAAAATAGAACTTAATTTAGCAGCTAAGCTGTCCTAACAAATGGGGGTACTTCATTTCGACTGCGCTCAACGAGACATTTTTAAAAGCAATTCTTTTTAGTTAAACATAAAGCAGGTATGCAATTAAATTTCTGTGTAAGTCAGCTATCAAAAAGCTTTTTTAATAAACTATGAATTTCAATATTTGTAGTTTAACTTTATTCCTGAAATCACTCCAGATTTATAACAGAAATTGGACATCACATTTTCAAATCTTAGCTTTTCTTATAACAAGAATCAGAAACCTGTTATCAGTAATTTTTCATTAAAGATTCAACAGGGAGATGTAATTGGAATTAAAGGCGCTTCCGGTTCAGGTAAAACTACATTAATCCGACTTTTACTGGGTTTTGAAATTCCAGACAGTGGTACTATCAAATTTAATGGAAAAGAACTTCAGCCGAAACAATTAAAGCTGTTCCGGCAGGAAACTACCTGGCTTCCGCAAGATTTAGATTTAGGCGAAGGCACTCTAAGTGAAGTGTTTTATTTTCCCTTCAGCTTCAAAAACAATAAAAGAATCCCTTCCGAAGAAAAAATTTTTAAAACTTTCGATAGCCTTGGTCTGGATAAAACCAGTTGGAACGAATCTTTTAGTAAACTTTCTACCGGGCAACGACAACGTGTTGGCATGGCGATGTGCTATTTAATGGACAAGCAGGTGATGATTTTAGATGAGCCGACATCTGCCCTGGACGATGCTTCCAAAGAAAAGCTTGCCAAACTGTTATTTGGAGATAATCGCATCATCATCTCTACTTCTCACGATCCCTGGTGGCTTGAGCGTTGTTCAAAAGTAATCGAATTAAATACGGCTTAACCTATGGATATTATTGACCTCACCTGGCAACAATTGGCCATAGGATTTGGCATACTGATCATACCCGCGTTCATACTCTGGAAATTCAAAACAGGACTGCTTGGCAAAATGGGCATAGCCGTAGTGCGTATGACGTTGCAGTTATTGTTTGTGGGCTATTATCTGGAATATCTGTTTAAATACGACAACCCGTGGATAAATATGGGCTGGATACTTATTATGGTGATCGTTGCAGATTTTGCCACGATAGATCGTAGTGAACTCAGGCGAAAAAAAGGTCTTATCATTAGCCTTTTTGGCGCCACATTTTTGGGAATTTTGATTATAGACCTGTTTTTTCTGAGGTTTGTAATACAACTTCCGAACATATTGGCTGCTCAATACACTATACCAATTACCGGAATGGTACTGGGCAATTGCCTGCGGAGCAATGTAATTGGTATCAACGAGTTTTACTATAGTTTGCACCGGCATCGTGAGCGTTACAGGTTTTTTCTCGCTAATGGCGCCAGTCATAATGAAGCGGTTTTTCCTTTTTTTCGTAATGCCCTGAAAAAATCGGCTAATCCTACCCTGGCTTCCATGGCCACTATTGGTTTGGTTTCCTTACCCGGAATGATGACCGGGCAGATATTAAGCGGCAGCTCGCCACTTATTGCCATTAAATATCAAATTATGATCATGCTGGCGATTTTTTCAGGTACCGTACTATCGGTTTATCTTGGCATCATATTTTCCAGAAAGTTTGTTTTTGACCAACAGGAAAATTTTGACGAAAGTATTTTAAAGAAAAACTAATCTATAAAATGTTGAATTACAGTTTATAGAATAGAAAAATAATTTGATAGAAGTCAGTAGTTAATTGCATTTTATTAAAATTTTCGCAACGCTCGAAAATCCATGCATTAAAATAAATCTTATGTCAGTTCGAGCGCAGTCGAGAACTCGGGGTTCCCATATAATTGGCTTCGACTTCGCTCAGCCTGACATTGCAACTTTTAATTGAGATTAAATTAAATAAATATCTACTGATCTATATAATTTGAATTAAATAATTACTTCTAAGGTTTTAAAGTTGCGAGCGAGATAGGTTCAAATAATTTTTCGGACAAAAAAGCTGTTTTTTAAAACTCTCCACGCCATATTCTCGTAACTATATATGTATATTGGTCTCCGATAAATTAATCTTGTTTAACCGACACATTATTTCTATAAAAAATAATACGGCATTATTGGTTTTTTCCCTTTCCGCCCGCGAGGAGGCAGAGAGAAAATCTTTGTTTGGGAATAGTAACAAATCCCTTGCCGGTGAATTTTTCCAGCAACTTATTTCAGAAACCGAACGTATTTCTGCGTCAAGCGGAGTTGATGTTATCTGGTTTGATGAGAAAAAACAGCATGGAAATAGTTTTGGTTCCAGATTTTCCGGAGCATTTCAGCAAGTTTTTGCTGCAGGTTATGACAATGTAATTTCTATCGGAAATGATTGCCCTTATCTTACTTCGGAAATCCTTGAAAAAGCAATTCAGAAGATTCAGCAGAAAGATATGGTGCTGGGTCCCGCCCAGGATGGGGGAGCATACCTTATTGGATTAAATAAATCAGTTTTTGATCCCGAAGCTTTTGAAGCTTTATCATGGCAAAAAGAATCACTTTTTAGTGAGCTTTTGGCTTATAGTTTCCAGAACCGGCAAAGTCTTGAATGCCTGGCACAACTAAATGATGTGAATAAGATTCAGGATGTTTTAAAGCTGATTCAATTAAAACCCGAAACTTTTCTGCGATATATAATTTGGTGTTTGAAGTCCTGCACTAAAAGGCTTTTCTACCTTCATCAATTATTCAAAAATCAATTCAATAAAACTTATTTCTCTTTAAGGGCACCACCCGGTATCGCCTAAATTTCCAAATTTTTACTGAAAAATATACTTTCTTAGATTTTTCAGTTTTTAAACTATCTATCAAAATTTTTCAATTGAAACTTATGAGAATAGCTATTATAGCTGTGCTCCTGTTATTTGTTAGCGTGGCTTCTGGCCAGAAGAAAGAATATTCTTCAAGCGTAATAGACAATCAAGGGCAACCCGTGGCTTTTGCCGCCATTATTGAAGTAGGAACCGATAATTATACAACTACCGGTGAAAATGGTAATTTCACCCTACTATCTAATTCAGCCAATTTTACTTTAAAGATAACTTCCATTGGCTTTGAGCCTTTAGAGGTACAAATTTCAAATGGGAATCTTCCAGATCCCATAATTATGCAAATTTCTTCGGAAGCGCTGGATGAGGTGATCGTAACTGCGCTGGGAATTGAAAGGGAAAGACAATCTTTAGTTTCTTCGGTTACAGAAATTGATTCAGAGCAATTAACCGATGTCACCGTCCCCAATGTGATTAACAGCCTCTCCGGTCAGGTTGCCGGAGTTCAGATCACCAACGGTTCTTCAGGAGTGGGTTCTTCTTCCAGAATTGTTATTCGTGGCGAAAATTCTCTCGGCGGAAGCAACCAGCCATTATTCGTTGTAGATGGCGTTCCCATTAATAATGAACAAATTACCAGCGACCTGGTAAATGATGGTGCGCTACAGGAAGTAGATTATGGAACGGGTGCTTCAGAAATAAGTCCCGATGATATTGCCGCTATTTCGGTTTTAAAAGGAGCAGGTTCCGCAGCATTATATGGGGCCAGGGCTGCAAATGGGGTAATTCTTATTACTACAAAAAGAGGAAAAAATAATCGTGGTTTCGGGATAAGTACCAACAGCTCCCTTACTATTGAAACTTTATTGACGCTTCCAGATTATCAAAATGTTTATGGAGGTGGTTCTAATGGCGAATATGCTTTTGAAAATGGTATTGGCGCCGGAATCAATGATGGCGGGATTAGCAGTTATGGGCCCAGACTGGACCAGGGTTTATTGATTCCTCAATTTGACAGCCCATCCGTAGATATTAACGGAAACCCGGTAAGGGGTGGTGATGTTATTGCCAGAACTTTTCCCGATGGTTCTTTTACTGAGATCACTCCAACTCCATGGGTTTCAAGGCCAGATAATGTAAGGGATTTCTTTGAAACCGGGGTGACCTATCAGGATAATATCGCCATAAGCTCTGGTTGGGAGAAGGGAAGCGCCAGGCTTTCTTACAGCAGTTTGAGAAATGAAGGCATTCTCCCTAATACAGATCTTAAGAGGGACGGAATTTCCATTAGCCTGGACCAGGAACTATCTGAAGATTTTCGCTTCAATACTTTTTTGAATTACATCAACACCAGAAGTAATAACCGGCCTAATTTGGGGTATGGCTATGAAAATGTGATGTACGGTTTTAACTGGACCGGAAGGCAGACCAATATTTCCTCGTTAAGGGATTACTGGCAGGCAGGTCAGGAAGGTGTCCAGCACTACGATTTTAACTATTTATGGCTTACTAACCCATACCTCACACTTTTTGAGAATACCAACAGTTTCAGTAAAAACAGGATTCTTGGGAATGTTTCTGCCACTTATGATATTACAGATAAATTAAGTTTGAAAATTAGGGCCGGCCTCGATTCGTACAATGATGATCGTGAATTTAGAAGAGCGGTTAGTACCAACAGAAATCCAAAAGGAACGTATAGAGAGGATAATGTGAATTTCAGGGAACTGAATACCGATTTTCTATTAACGTATCAGGATGATTTCAATCAGGATTGGAATTATACGCTTAGTGTTGGTGGAAACAGGTTCGATCAGCATATCAAATATCAGTTTACTGAAGCTTCCCAATTGGCACTTCCCGGAATTTACACTCTGGCAAACTCAGCAACTCCTTTAAAAGGTGATAGTCAGAATTTTGAAAAAAGGATCAATAGTTTGTATGGGACGGGAAACCTGTCTTATAAAGATCAGGTTTATCTGGATCTAACTTTCAGAAATGACTGGAGCAGCACCTTGCCCAGCGATAATAATTCCTTCGCTTATTATTCCGCAGGATTCAGTTATGTGATTTCGAATATGTTCGAGATGCCTGATGCTATTTCTTTCCTAAAGTTAAGAGGAAGTGTTGCCAGCGTGGGGAATGATACAGATCCTTACCAGAATGCGCAAAACTTTCTGTTCAATCAGAATTATGGTCCAAACTTCAGGGTGACTAATGAAACTGTGTTGAAAAACATCAATTTAAAGCCGGAACGATTGAACGCTTATGAGATTGGTACCGAAGCCTGGTTTTTCGATGGAAGACTACAAACAGACTTTTCTGCTTATCAAAATGTGAGTATAGACCAGATTATTTCCAGGCCTATTTCCCCAACCAGTGGTTTCCAAAATTATAATGTGAATGGAGGTGAGGTTAGGACCAGGGGATTTGAAGCAGCGATTAGCGGAAAAATTATTGACAATCAGGACTTCGGCTGGAAATCATCTGTGAATTTTTCCACTTTTGAGAGTGAAGTAACCGAACTTCCTGACGGCGTAACTCAATTTGTAACCGGTACTGCCGATGTATTTGGTGGATCTGGAGGTTCAAATTCAGTTTTTTATATTGCCCGTGAGGGTGGGAAAGTTGGAGATATGTACGGTACCGGCTTTGTTCAGATAGATGGCGAAACATTGTATAATTCCAACGGCTTACCGGTGCAGGACAATGAACTTAGATTACTGGGAAATTACAATCCAGATTTTACGATGGGCTTTAATAATAGCTTCAGCTATAAAGGTTTTAATCTGAATATTTTATTCGACTGGCGCAGTGGGGGGACTATTGTTTCCAGGACGAAAGCACTGGGAAGCACTTCCGGTGTGTTGCAGGAGACTTTGGAAGGCCGTGAAAATGGCGTTATTGGCGAAGGAGTCACCAATGTGGGAACTCCGGAAAATTCTCAGTACGCGCCAAATACCACCTCGGTGCCTGCAAGTAGATTTTATAATAACTTCTATGACCGCGGGAATGAGGCAAGCGCCTTATATGATGCTTCTTACGTAAAACTTAGACAACTTAGCCTTTATTATAATTTATCTGAAAACTTTGTAAAATCTATCGGTTTCCAGAGTATCAAATTAGGACTTGTGGGAAGCAATCTGTTATTATTCACTGAGAATCCACATTTTGATCCAGAACTGAATGCCCTACAGGGGAGAAACATCGTTTACGGGGTTGAAGATATGTCATACCCCTCTACCCGTAGTTTTGGGATGAGCTTAAAAACACAATTTTAGATCCTTATTCAAATGAAAAATATAAAATCAATCATACTTGGGTGCAGCGTATTTGGCTTATTGCTGACTGGTTGTACCCAGGATTTCGACGAAATTAATGAAAACCCGAATTCTCCAGAAAATGTAGATCCGCAATTTTTACTGGCCAATGTGATTTCTGTAGAAGCAAATATGAATACGTATGATCAGGGATTCCGACTGGCGAATTACCTGAATCAGTTTGCGGCTAGTGTGGAGTTTGAGCGTATAGATCGTTATGAAATGGGGTCGAATAGCGGCTACTGGAATAATATTTTCCGTTTGCAAACCGACATCAGAAGCATGAAAGATCTTCCCGCTTCTAACGAAGCCTATGCAGCCGTGGGTGATATTCTAAGGAGTTATTTATTTTCCCAACTTACAGATATGTGGGGTGATGTACCCTATACGGAAGCAATTCAGGCTTTAGACGGCAATTTTACACCAGAATATGATACCCAGGAAAGTATTTACACCCATCCTGAAACCGGTATTATTGCGGTACTGGAAAGATCTGCTGCTACCTTAGAAAATACCAATGCAAGCATCCAGGGTGATGTGATGTTTCAGAATGATTTAAACAAATGGGTAAGATTTGCTAATTCGTTGCGTTTACGCTATTTGATGCGCATTAGTAAACGACTAACCGACTATTCTGAAATTCAGGAACTGGCAGATTCAGGCAAATTGATTGAATCAAATTCACAAAATGCAGTGGTTCCTTATTTAAGTACAGCTCCAAACCAATGGCCTATGTTTCTTTCGGGATTGGGATTATATCAGGAACATCGTATGACGAAAACGGTAGATTCTGTACTTACACTATGGGATGATCCTCGGGTGGAGGTTCTTTATAAGCCCACACAAAAAAGTGTAAATGAAGGAAATCCGCAGTATAAAGGACTTTTAAATGGGCAAAGTCGGGAAACGATTGGTGCAAAAGGAATCAACCTGAACGATATTTCCCTTTTTGGTGCAATGTACCGGGATGTGCCTGACGGAGTGAACGGACAATTTATGCAGTATGCTGAAGTTCAATTTGCCTTAGCGGAAGCCGCCGAACGTGGTTTTATAAGTGGAGATGCCAATGAATATTATGAAGAGGCAATTCGAGCTAGTTTTGAATATTATGAGGTAGAAGTTCCAGAAGATTATTTTAGCAGGGCAGCGATTGCACTCGGAGAAGATAATCTCACTAAGATCCTGACTCAAAAATGGCTAAGTTTGATCAATAATGGTCATGAAGCCTGGTTCAATGTGCGTAGAACAGGGATTCCGAATCTTAAACCCGGCCCGGACAATTTAAATGACGATCATTTTCCGGTACGCTACCTCTATCCCGAATCTGAACAGGCCACCAACAGGAAAAATTATGAAGAGGCAGCAGACAGAATTGGCGGCGATAATATCAACAGCAAAGGTTGGTGGGAAATGTAAATGTTTAATAATAAAGGGCGTCATTCTGTCCCGATGGTTATCGGGATTGTTTCAGAATCTAAACAGGGAATGATTACTAGTAATGAAGACCCTTCGACTGGGTTCAGGGTGACACTAATAAATTGAAATAATAAAATTTAGTTTTATGAAATTAAAACAAATTCGGCAGCTATTTTTAGTATTTGTTTTTTCGATGCTACTTTTTAGCTGTGGTTCTGAAACAAAAAAAAATGATAATCTTCAAAATGCTTCCTGGGAAGAAATTGAAGAGAAAGCAGATGCTACCACAGTGAATTTCATGATGTGGCAGGGAAGCCCGGTTATAAATAACTACATAAATAATTACGTAATTCCAGCCGTGAAGGAAAAACACAATATCAATCTTGAAATTAGCGGGGGCCAGGGACCGGAAATCGTTCAACTGGTGATGGGTGAAAAAGAAGCCGGCGTTACCAAAAGTCAGGTAGACATGGTCTGGATCAATGGGGAAACCTTTTTTCAGCTTAGAAAAATTGAAGGCCTCTGGGGACCCTTTGTTGAAAAACTCCCAAACGCTGAATATATAGATTTTTCCGATCCTTATATCAATACAGATTTTCAGCAGCCGGTGAATTTTATGGAAGCCCCCTGGAGTATAGGGCAGTTCGCCATGATTTGTGACTCGGCAAAAGTCTCCAATCCTCCTTCAAACCTCAAAGAACTGGAAGCTTATATAAAGGAAAATCCCGGGACATTTACAATTTCCAATGACTTTACCGGAATGACCTTATTAAAGAGTTTTCTTGCTGAAATTGGCGGTAGTTCCAACAGCCTGGATGGAGATTTTGATGAAGAAAAATACCGGAAACTAAGCCGGGAATTATGGAATTATATCAACAGAAATAAGCAATACTTCTGGAAAGAAGGAGAGACTTTTCCGAAGGAGCAATCAAAAATGAGTCAGTTGTTCGCAAATGGAGAACTGGCCATCACCTGTGGATTTAGTGAAGGTGGCATTGAAGAAAAGGTGAAAAACGGTCTTTATCCAAAAACCACGATAGCTTATGCCTGGGAAAATGGCACTATTAAGAACACCAACTATCTGGGTATTCTGGATAATGCCACCAACAAAGCCGGAGCTATGCAGGTAATTAATTTCCTGCTATCCCCGGAAGCTCAGTATCGCAAGGCTAATGCAGATGGAATGGATGCCAATACTGTGCTTGAAATAGATCGTCTACCGGAAGAGTGGAAACAAAAATTTGAAAATGCCCCCGGAAGGGATTATGGTTTGGAGATGGCTGAATTGGAAAATTTTGCCATTCAGGAGCCGGCACCAGAATATATGATTCGTTTATATGAAGATTTTAGAACTGAAGTAATTGAACAGTAAAAGCTCCAATATCGGCATCCTCTTTTTTATCCTGATTGGGGTCATCCCTTTTCTGGCTGCTTTTATATATGCGTTGTTATATAGCTTCGGGATCCTGGGTGTTTTCAATGATGGTTTTACCTTGAAATTCTGGGAAAGCGTTTTCGAGTCGGGAGAATTTCTTTCTTCTTTTGGTTACAGCGCATTAATCGCCCTGGTAGCCACCTTTATTTCAGTAAGCGGTGCCCTATGGATCACCCTGAAATTTAAAGAAAGTCTGGATAAACGTTTTCTTTCATTTGTAATGTACCTTCCGCTGGCAATCCCGGGAGTGGTAGCCGGGTTTTTTACTTTTCAGTTATTTTCCAAAGCCGGATTTTTCTCCAGGCTGGCCTATAGCCTGGGATTAATTACAGAAGCCCGGCAGTTTCCAGACCTGGTAAACGACAGTTTTGCCATAGGGATCATCCTGGCTTTTATTACGATGATCATGCCTTTTTTCGTACTTCTTTTCCTGAATGTATATAAGAATGAAAGGTTGCAGGAACTGGGAATCCTGGCACAATCTTTAGGAGCCAGGAGGAATCAGGTGACTATAAAGGTGTATTTACCAATTCTTCTGAAAAAGACATGGATTTTGATCGTTCTGTATTTTATATTCCTGTTGGGAGCTTATGAAATTCCGCTTATTTTAGGTCAGGAATCCCCGCAAATGCTCTCGGTTCTTATTATCAGGGAAATTAAACAGTTTGACCTCAGTCAGATTTCTGAAGGCTATGTGGTAGCAGTTATTTATACGATCGTGGTAAGTATTTCAGCAATTTTATTGTTTCTACCAAAAAAAGGAATTACCCATGAGACTTAACTGGAAACCTTTCATATTAAGCATTCTGGTGATATTGGTGCTTTTTCCGTTCGCTTATATGGTGTTGCTATCCCTGGCAACCGACTGGCGATTTCCAGAATTGACGCCAAATTACATAGGACTAAAAAACTGGAAAACGATTCTCAATTCTGAAACAGGCCTCCTGAAAAGTTTTTTTCAGTCAATGCTAATTTCACTTTCTGTGGGAATCGTATCCACGCTTTCCGGATTTTTCATCAGCCGTAGTGTTTACTATCATCCAAAAAGAAAATACCTGAATCTTCTCACCTATTTCCCATATATCCTGGCACCGGTGGTTTTTGCCGCCTGTCTCAGTTTCTTTTTTATAAAAATGGGGCTCTTCGGAAATATTGGCGGGGTGATCATTGCTCAATTTCTTATTGGTTTTCCTTACGCCATGATCTTTTTCAGTAGTTTCTGGAATAAAAAAATTCGACATTATGAAGATCTTGTGGCAACGCTGGGCGGAAACAGAAGACAGACATTTTTAAAAGTTTTGCTTCCACTGGCAAAAAGTATGCTGTTGATCTGTTTCTTTCAAACTTTTTTAATTTCCTGGTTCGAATATGGATTAACTTCAATTATCGGTATTGGAAAGGTTCAAACGCTAACGATCAAAGTATTTTTGTTTATTAAAGAATCAAATAATTATTACGGCGCATTAAGCTGTTGTTTGCTTATTTTCCCGCCGGTAGTTTTATTATATCTTAACAAGCGCTACGTATTTAAAAATTTAGTTTGATGTTTTTAGAAGTAGAGAAAATATATAAAAGTTTTCAGAAAGAACAGGTGGTAAAAGACCTGAATTTCAGGCTGGATGCTGAACATACGTTGAGCATTTTGGGTAAATCCGGCTGCGGAAAAACCACTATGCTTAAAACCATAAGCGGACTCGTAAAACCAGATTCAGGAAATATCATTCTGAAAGGTGAAGATATTACCATGGAAAAACCTGAAAAAAGGAATATTGTTTATCTGTATCAGGAAGATCTTTTATTTCCGCATTTAAATGTTTTTGAAAACATTGCGTTTGGTTTAAGGTTGAAAAAAATAAAGGAGAGTGAGATCAAAATTCGGGTAAATAATATGATCCATAGCTTGGAGCTGGAAGATCAGACTTTGAAAATGCCTAATCAGTTATCTGGCGGTCAACGCCAACGGGTTTCCTTTGGCAGGGCCATCATAACGAATCCTTCCCTGCTTCTACTTGATGAGCCTTTTGGGAGTCTTGATTCAGGTACAAGACAAAGAATGCAGGTGTTGTTCAAAAAACTGAGTGCTGAATTTAAAATCACCTCCCTTTTTGTAACCCACGATCTAAAAGAAGCTTTGCTGATGGGCGACCAGATTGGGTATATGCGGGAAGGTATGTTAAAAGTATATGAGGATAAAGCCGATTTTGTGAACGATCCTGAAACCGGGGTTCAAAATGAAATAGAATTTTGGGATGATCTAAAAATAAGAACAGGAACTGAAATGAGTGGTTTAGAATAAAGACACTTCGACAAGCTCAGTGTGACAGGCTCAATGGGCCAAGTTAAGCCAGGAGAAAAGTAACTTTTAGACAAATAAAAGGTCAATATCAATTAAAATAATGGCCATTTTAAAATTTTAAAAAAATGAAAAAACAAGTTTGGATAGATACAGATCTCTCGGTAGGGATGAAAAGACATGTACGTGAAGGCTATTGCGATGTAGATGACGGTTATGCGGTGCTTCAGCTTATGAAAGCCGATAATGTGGAAATTAAAGGTATAAGTGCTGTTTTTGGAAATACGCTTATTGAAAATGCTTATCCACTTTGCCAGAAAATGCTTGAATTTTCAGAAAAAGAAATTCCGGTTTATAAAGGCGCAAAAGATGCATTAGATCTACATGATCTTAATTCCAATGAAGCAGTAGATGCATTGGCAGAAGCTTTGAAAAAGCAAAAAATGACCATTATGGCTATAGGCCCGGCAACAAATATTGGCATTTTGCTTCTGAAATACCCTGAAATTAAAGATCAGATAGAAAAGGTGGTTCTGGTAGCCGGAAGAAGAAAACATACCGATCATTTTGGAATCGGAAATAAAGGAGTTTACGCCCGTGATCTCAATTTTGACCTGGACAATGATGCCTTTAGAATATTGCTGGAAAGCGGCGTGAAAATTGTGCTTTGTCCGTTTGAAATTTCCAGCAAAGTCTGGATCAAGAAAGAGGATTTGAAGATTTTGGAGAAAGGCGATACAGGCAACCAGTGGATTGCTGAAGCTTCTGAAGCCTGGCTGGAGCAATGGATAGGACTCGGTGCCGATGGTTTTA
>CAXGBX010000031.1:0-12198 GCA_964008195.1 uncultured Flavobacteriaceae bacterium | reverse complement strand
TGCCGACAAAGGTATCGAGATCGGGAATGGTACCGGCAATTGCTCCGTAAAGCATCGCTTTGTTTCCGACTTTTTTACCAAGCACCGCCTCACCAACGGCAGCTCCCAGAACGATTTGGGTTAATGAATCCATATTTGGCAAATATAGGGTAGATTACCAGAGACCCTGAAATAAATTCAGGGTGACGATTTTAAATTTTAGGATTACGTCATGCTGAACTTGTTTCAACATCTTGTTAAGAATTAAAATTTTATTTTCAGAAGGTTTAGACATGAGAAGTTTAGTCGAATGATATTTGTAAATATCACATTTCGACTGCGCTCAATGTGACATTTGAGTTATCGCCAATGCAATGAAGCGATCCCATGGGTACGATTGCTTCGGTCGCTTCGCTTCCTCGCAGTGACATTCTCTATTGGCTGTCATCGCGAATAGAATGAAGCGATCTCAATCTTCCAACTTCCAACTTCTAATTTCAAACTTCGTAACTCGTACCTCCTCGCTTGTACTTCATTCCACAATCTTCATCTTCCGAAGTAAAAAAGAAGCGTTCATATTCTGGCAAATTCCGTCCTTCAGGTGGTAGTCAAAGTGAAGTTCGTCGTTTACAATTTCAGCATCAAAATAGAAATTTTTCACTTCGTTTAATTCTTCGCTGATCTCACATAGGCTAAGATCATGAGTGGCGATGATCCCGGTGGAATGACTGCCGACCAATCGCTGCACGAATTTTCTGGAACCAATTGCCTTATCTGTACTGTTTGTGCCCTTAAGAATTTCATCAAGGATAATAAAGTATTTCTCGTTCTGAATCTTATCCACAATAAACTTGAGCCTTTTTAATTCTGAAAAGAAATAAGATTCATCGTCGCCAAGCGAATCACTGGTACGCATGCTGGTGATTAGTTTTATGGGCGAATAACGGCAACTTTCTGCGCAAACGGGCAGACCAATATTAGACATCACAATTTGAAGTGCCACGGTTCTTAAAAATGTGCTTTTTCCGGCCATGTTGGCGCCGGTGATGATAAAGAACTGTTTTCCATCTATGCTGAAATCGTTGTTTATACGTTTGTGGGGATCAAGAAGCGGATGTCCCAGGTTTTTTGCTTTAATGCCCTGATCGCCGGTTACGATTTCCGGAAATATATATTGCTGATGATTAAATGCAAAATTCCCCAGACTGTTATAAGCATCGGTTCTTTCTACGGCTTCAAACCAGTGTTCAACAGCGGTGTGATGATGCTCGATCCATTTTTCAAGTCGGTAAGATTGTCTTAGATCCCAAAGTAAAAATCCGTTCCCGAAAATTCCGAATAAAAGGTTATTACGTTGATCCAGTGCATCAATGGCTTTCGAAAATTCTTTTAAGATATCTGAAGCTTTTTTAGATTCTGAAGTGATCGAGTTCTTTACTTCACGCATTAATTCCGATTCAAACTCTTCAGTCTCCAGAAAAGCCAGCAGTTGGTGATATTGCTGAAAGGTATCCTGAACTTTGCTTACAGTTCCTGAGAGTTCATTGATCTTTTTCAGAAATACCCCGGTGATAAGCACTCCTATGATAAACCACAAAAGGACTTGTGATAAGCCAATAATATCAAAATAGAAAATGGTGAGGACAATAATAGAAAGAACTGAAAATACTGCTGGCAACCATTTCATATATTTTGGCACAAAACTTTTATAGTTGCGAATCCAGTTCAGAATAAATTTAGAGTCGGTTTCGGTTTTCACCAAAGTGGCGGTAGCAGAATAATTTTGTCGCCAGTCCGCTTTGGAAGCAAGTTCTTTAATCGCTTCCTGTTTTTTTATAATATCAACAGTTTTATTGGCGAGCAGTATTTTGGCGAGTCTGGCTTTTCCTTCTTTTAAGGCTGTTCTGTTTAAAAACTGAAAAAAAGATTTCTTTCCAAAAAGGTCAATATCCCTGGAATATTCATGGTCTTCAGGATCAAATTTCTTTCCGTCGGGCAGATCTGAGAAATCTCTGGTTCTTAGAATTTTTAATTCCTGTTCATTTATAGCAATTAATGCTAGTAACTTTTCTTTCTCCTTTTTTAGATCGGAATGCCTGGAAACAAGAAATATAAAAACCGCCAGAAACGCGATGCCTAGCGGTAATAGAATGTTGATGTTTCCGAAGAAAAAATAAATGGAACCGCAAATTGCCAAAAAGGCTGCTAATCTCAACGTACTGGATAAAACAAGCTTTTTGGAGATATCACTTTTTAATTCGGAATATTTGGTTTTTCGTGAGGAGTAAAATTCTTCAGCTTCTGTCATTATAATTCTTCAAGTTCCTTTTTCAATTTTAGGGTAAGTCCGTTTACTACAAGTTCATACGAATGATCGATCAATTCAAAAATCAGTTTTGGATCCAGCCGACCGTCTAAAATCAAAGTGTTCCAGTGTTGTTTATTCATATGATAGCCCGGCAGAATATTGTCTTCAAATTCTTCCCTTAGTTCAATTGCCCTTTCAGGATTACATTTAAGATTTGCCCTAAGCGGAACCTCGTCCAGGGAAACGATAGAAAACATTTTGCCCATCACCTTCAACACAAGATTATCCGGGCCAAAAGGTAAACCTTCGGTCACTCCATTTTTAGTAAGGCAATAATCTCTGAAAGTGTCGATGTTCATTTTCCCCCTCCTCGCCTCCCCCAAAGGGGGAGGAAATTTAATTTTCTATATTTTTCATTTCAGCATTCTCGATGGTCAAAGCCGTATAATCCAGTTTCCAGCCAATTGTTTCCACGATCTTTTCCATTAAAACAATCGTGTCCAGAGCCTCTTTTCGTGCCTGATCCATGAGTCCGCTTTGGGGGATCTTATCCACGATGGCTTTTTTCGCATCCCGGTTAATATCTGTAAGATCTGAAGTGGTAAAAGGATTCGCCCAGCCTTCCCGTTTATCGTAATATTTAAAATCGGTTTCAATCGTTAATAATTCCGGTTGAGGAAAATTGGTAAGAATGATCTTTTTATGCTCGTTATCGCTGTCCATCCTAATCTTGCTCAGATCAAAACCAATATGCGCTTTTGCGGTCACTAATACGATGGCTTTTTTCTTTCCGAGGACAAGACTCAGGTATTTTTCCTTCATGTTCTCGTAATGATAGATTTCAGAAAAATCACCTTCTATGCTTATAAACTTACACACGCTTTTAATCTTATCCATCAAAACCACAGACTGCTCACTGGTTTTTAATTTTGAGCGGTCTTTATTGAAGGCGGCAAAGATAAAATAAGCAATAACGACCCCAACGGCCAGTCCTATAAAGAGTAATTCCATATTATTTTCCTATTTCTCCCAGGTGTGTAAATTTAAAGCCTTTTTCATATTTCAGACCATATCCTACTAAACGGTCAAAACTGGAATGAGCGAACAAGATAATTCCGGTAACTTCCAGTTCCTGCAATTTAAGATAATATCCAAGTAAGCCAATGCCAATGGCCAGACCTTTATGATGAAAAATATTATAGAAGAAGGCGCCAATTTTGTTATTTACAAGATAGCCGAGCATTCCAATATCGGGAACAAAGAATAAGCCTATAAACCACCACCAGCTAATATTTTGAATACTAAATGCCCAAATGCCAATTAAGATCATGGCCAGTTCTTCCAGTTTTAAAGTTATATTCATAAGTCAATTATTTTATAGAGAACCGGTTTGCAGGGAGCAGCATCATTCTCGAAAGAAGCGGGCTGAAGATTTAAAAAATAATTCCCGTCTTCAATCTTGTTCGGGACATAGATCAGTTCTGTTATCGTGGCATCGAATCTAGTATTTTTAGGATAATCCCAGAACGCTTTGTGTGCCAGTAATTTTCCGTCGTCTTTTTCTTTATCAACGGAAGGCTGATCTATAAGCAAATGTTTAATGCCGGCGTCACGTATCCAGACCATCGCATCTTCTTCTATATACGGCCAATTGGTGTGCGAATGATTTTTAGAAATTTTTCCAATATAATTCGGAAGCGTGCGAATTACCAGTGCTTCACAATCTATATGCTTAAGTTTTTCTGAAAGCTGTTTTTTAGTAAAAACCAGATCGCCTCCTTTCTTCTGAGGTTCGATGGAAATAAGCCTGGCCTTAAAAAAGAAAGTTTTCAGGTGTTGCTGAATAGTGTGAATTTCATTACTAATATGACCTACACATTCGGTATGCGTAGCATGTGCATGTGGATTAAACCAGATATTATTGAAATTCACCGAAGCCCCCTTGCTGACTTTTCCTATAAAATTTCCATCAATCACCGGCTTGACTTCCGGATGTTTTAAATACCAGGCTATGGGATTCTTGTTATCACCACGCAGACTGATAGAAATATCCAATGGATGAGAAAAATCTATTTTATATGAATTGCCATTATGGTTGATGGTAGCGAACATGTGCGATCAATTGGTCTTAACAAATGTAGTATTGTAAATTGATAAAAGATAATAGGTTTTGAAAATAAGATTTCTCAGTCGTAAACTCTATCGCAATGACTTATATTTTGGTATGTCGATCGTAGGGAGAAATCTAATTCTCGTCATGCTGAACTAGTTTCAGCATCTCATGAGACCCTGAAACAAGTTCAGGGTGACGCCGTACATATCAGTTTTAATCAATATAAAACAGTTCCGCGGCGATCCCGTCGCTCAGGAATTTTCCTTTTGAGGTAATATGAAAAGTATCACCGTGTTTTTCCATAAGACCGTCCTTTAGAAATTTTTCAGATTCCTTTAAATAATGACTTCTATATTTTTCTCCAAATTTTTCTAAAATATCTTCAGCTGAAACACCAAATTTGGTTCTTAGGCGGGTCATTATATATTCGTTATAAGAATCTGTTACGGAAAGTTCTTCAGTTTGCTGAGGTAAGTTCCCGGCCGCTATCGCATTAATATAAAGGTTATTATTGCTGATATTCCACTTTCTGGATTTTCCGTCAAAACCGTGGGCAGAGGGTCCTATTCCCAAGTATGGTTTGCCCAACCAATACGCCATATTATTTTGAGAATGATAGCCTGGTTTTCCGTAGTTCGAAAACTCGTAATGCTCAAATCCGTTGGAAGTTAAAGTTTCCACTAAAATATCAAACTGTTCGCGATATTGTTCATCTTCAACAGATTTTACTTTTCCTTTTTCGATAAATTTTTCTAAAGCGGTTTTTGGTTCTACCGTTAAAGCATAGCTGGAAATATGCGGAATATTTAGTTCAAGTGCTTTTTCCAGATTTTCAATCCATTGTTCATTAGACTGACCCGGAATTCCGTAAATAAGATCGATGCTGATATTATCAAAATACTGCTTCGCTAATTGTAAAGACTTAAGAGCTTCTTCAGAATTATGCGCGCGGTTCATTAACTTCAGATCTTTCTCAAAAAATGACTGAACTCCAATACTTAATCTATTTACGGGAGAAGCATCCAACGTTTTGATCACATCTTCTGAAAGGTCATCTGGATTGGCTTCCAGCGTAATTTCAACATTTTCCGAAACTTTATAATACTTAAAAATTGTTTCAAAGATCTGTCCTAATTCTTCTGAATTCAGCAACGAAGGAGTCCCTCCTCCAAAATAGATGGTTTGAATGTTTTGACCAATTTCATCCTTTCTCAATTCAAGCTCTTTACAAAGCATTTCAACCAGTTGAGATTTTTTCTTTGTTGAAGTCGAAAAGTGAAAATCACAGTAGTGACAGGCTTGCTTGCAAAATGGGATGTGGATGTAAATAGCCCCTCCCGGCCTCCCCGAAGGGGAGGAGTTAGATTTATTTCTTGAATTATTCAGAGCTTCAGAATTCAAAGTATGACGTATTTTAAGCCCCCTTTGGGGGTTTGGGGGCTTTAGAGGATTTTATTTTTTTAGGATTCTGCTTTACAAACGCATCCCAACCCGTATAACTTTTACCAATTTCAGTTTTGCCAGAATTGTAAAAATGACAAACCGCGGCGGCCAGTCCATCGGTAGCATCGAGATTTTTAGGAAGTTTTCCAATATTCAGCTGACTTTGCAACATTTTCGCTACCTGTTCTTTACTGGCATTTCCATTACCGGTAATGGCCATTTTGATCTTTTTCGGAAGGTACTCCGTAATAGGGACTTCCCGGGAGAGCCCGGCGGCCATGGCCACACCCTGCGCACGTCCCAGTTTTAGCATTGACTGCACGTTCTTTCCGAAAAAAGGAGCTTCGATCGCTATTTCATCGGGATGATAATTGTCAATAAGTTCGATAGTTCTTTCGAAGATCAGTTTTAGTTTCTTGTAATGGTCTGAATACTTGGTAAGTTGAAGTTCATTCATCTGGATAAAACTCATCTTTTTGTTTTCCACTTTAATGAGTCCGAAACCCATGATCGTGGTTCCGGGGTCGATTCCAAGAATGATCCTTTCGCTTTTCAAAACTGATTTTTCCGAAGATTTGCTCACAAAAAATACCTAATTTGGGACTTTCACAAAGCTAAACAATTCTGTGTTGGCAGCATCAAACTTATAGGTTATGCTTTTGCTGATCTTTCTTGGATTATTAACCGCCACCTATTTGGGGCTTATTATTTCATTTATTTACGGGTGGAATACAATACCTGAATTCAGATTACAGGGAATATCTTCAAAAAGTACATTTTCCATCATCATTCCGTATAGAAATGAAGCTGAAAATCTACCAGATCTTTTCAAATCCCTTACCAAGCTGAATTACCCACCTAGCAAATTTGAAATTTTACTGGTAAATGATGCTTCTAAAGACGATTCAAAGAAATTAGCTGAATCCTTTCAGCATGATTTTCAGGAGTTCAATATGCAGTTGATTGAAAATATCAGAAAATCGAACTCCCCTAAAAAAGATGCGATAAAAACTGCGATCGGAGTTTCTAAATTCGAATATATCGTGACCACGGATGCCGATTGTATCGTTCCAAGTAAATGGTTACAATATTTTGACGAAGCTATTCAAACTTCAAATTCTAAAATGCTCGCCGGCCCCGTTGGTTTTATTCAAAAGGCAGATTCAAAAATACCTTATTTTCAGAATTTTGAGGAAATGGATTTTATGAGTCTGCAGGCTTCTACCGTTGGTTCTTTCGGAATTGAAAAAGCTTTTATGTGTAATGCCGCTAATATGTGTTATGAGAAAGAAACTTTTATCAAAGAGGCAGGTTTTGATGAAGACGAAAAAATCGCGAGTGGTGATGACGTTTTTTTATTGCAGAAATTTAGAAAAAAAGGATTTGAGATCTCTTTTATTAAAGCTGAACAGGCTGCAGTTTTCACCAATTATCAGGCAAGTTTAAAAAGTCTAATCAATCAAAGAATTCGCTGGGCGGCAAAGACTTCTGCTTATACCAGTGATTTCGCGAAGGCTACAGGAATTATTGTTTTTTTAATGAATTTATCGCTGATTGTTTTTACCGGATTAGCGTTTTTGAAACTGATCCCGTATCAATTTCTGATGTTGGTGTTCCTGTTGAAATTCAATGCAGATTTTATTTTGATATATAAGTCGGCGAAGTTTATGAAGCGGGAGAACCTGATGCGACATTATTTATGGAGCAGTATCGTGTATCCATTTTTTACAGTTTACGTGGCGATATTGTCGCTTTTTAGAGGTTATGAGTGGAAGGGAAGAAGATTTCGGAAATAAAATGAGATTCCTCGACTTCGCTCGGAATGATTCGTAGCGGTCACGACAATTGTAATAAAGCAGTCTTATCTTTCAGCGTCACCCTGAACTAGTTTCAGGGTCTATTTTTTGGGATGCTGAAACAAGTTTAGCATGACATATTCTTTGTAAATGTCACTGCGAGGAAGCAAAGCGACTGAATCAGTCTCTCTAAAGTCTATTTTCTAATGTCCAGCATCCAACTTCCAGCCTCTAACCTCTAACCTCGGACTTCAATTTATTCCGCCTTGACCACCACCGGCATTTTAAAAACCGTAGAGACCGGAATGCCCCTTTTATTTGCAGGATAAATTTTTGGAAGCGAATCTATACTTTGCCTTAACCATTGTTCAATTTTTGGCAATTGATTGGTCACTGTAGTGTCCACCTTTACAGAATCTATCTGTGGTTTCCCTTCCTTGGTAATTTCAAGATAGATGAAAATAGTGTCGTTGATGCTTTCAGTCACTACAGGCTGCTGACTCGCTAAAAAAGAATAAATGGTTGTGGCGACAGTACGTTCGAAACAATTTTTTGCAGCGGTAAGTTCGGTTTCGTTCTGGCAATTTTCAAACGCCGGATATTCGTCAACCTCTTTCCAGTTGAGGGAACGGGATTCCTGCTCCAAAACCTCTTCAGAAGAGATCTTTTTAGTCTCAAAATTGCAGGAAGTTAGCATTAAAGTAGCTACAAAAAGTAAAACTTTTTTCATTGGAAATCCGCTTTCGGATTCCAAAAATAGTGAAATATAGCAGGTTAGGAAAAATTGCAAGAATTAAAATATTCAATTAATAACCTGCAGCTTTTTAACGCTGGATTTTAAAGTGAAAATTACAAGCTATTTAGCCTGATGTATCTCGCTTTTTAGTTCACTAATTCGATATTTTGCTACAGAGATCATGTCATTTCTGCCAGATTCGCCGTACTTTTTGATATATGCTTCGTATAAATTAAGAACCGCTTCCTGATCGTCAAAATAAGCATCGGCAGCTATGGCACGCTCTAATAACGCCCGTTCGTTTTCGGGATTTTCTTCCAGTGCCGACTCAAAATTTTCGAAAGCACTTTTAAAGTCTTCCATTCTTTTAAACGTAAGTCCGATATTTAGATATTCCCGATCTACGGGCTGTTTTTTAATTAACAGCGCCATGGTAAAATGTTGCTGAGCTTTTTCAACTTCATTCGTTTTAAGATAAAGAGCACCCAAATTAGAATGTACAGCGCTATTGCTATCATTAATTTCAAGCATCTTTTTGTAAGTCTCGATAGCTTTCTCCGGCTGTGAGGTTACACGATAAGCTTTAGCGAGTTTTTCCAGGATAAATTCTGAACTTTCTCCTAATTGAAGCAGTTTTTCGTAAGGAGCAATTGCTTTTTCGAACTGTAAAGACCTGGAATATGCCTGACCCAGAATTGATAATAATGAAACATTATTGGGGCGTGCTTCTAATCCGGTATCGCACATATGAATCGCATTATAGGATTTGCCATTTTTGAGGTAATATTTGGCAGTTTTATAAAGAGCTCCCTGATGTGTAAAGTCCTTACTTAGCGTTTTGAAAAAATAATTCATCGCCGTAGAATCTTTTTTCTTCTCTTTTGCCAGGCCAATTCTATAAATGAAACCGGCATTTTCAGGATGTTTTTCGCTTAGATTACTGAATAAACTATCTGCCAGATCTAATTTTCCCGATTCCAGAAGCAATTCTCCGTAGTCTACAGCGGTAAGAATCTTTTTAGGATTCTGATCTAGTAAAATTTTGTAATTCTCAAGCGCCTCTTCATTTTCACCATTAGCCTGATAGATTTTTGCCAATTTTAAATAGACCGTTGCAGTCTTGGGTTCCAAATCTTTGAGAAGTGTAATTGCCTCCTTTTTTTCTCCTACAGCCGAAAGACTGTCCGCTGTTTTTAGAACATCCTCCTGGGAATAAAATGACAGTGAACAGCCTAAAAGAAGTAATAAGCTTAGTTTGATCTGCATCAAATTTTAACCTTTTTTATCTTTGGTAATTTCCTTTTCGGGTACAGCAAATGCGATGGGTATAGAATACATGATCGCTACATCTTTTCCATCTTTCTGGCCCGGCCGCATTTTTGGTAAACTACTTACCACGCGATTGGCTTCATTTTGCAAAGCTTCTCGAACTTCAGCCTTATCATCCATAGAACGGGAACGAACATTGGTGATATTTCCATTATTGTCAATTTTGAACTGAACAACGATTCGGCTAACACCTTTAATATTGAATTTTTTACCTAAAGAGGTATTGAAATTCGTGTTCACATGATCAGCGATTTTTTGAACGGTACAGTCTTTAATTTCATCACTGCCCATTTGCTCGCAACCCGGAAAGGCCGGAGCCTGGTCTACCACCGCAAAGGGGATGGCATCATCTTCCTGGCTGAATCCACAGATTGATATTAGTGTGAATAATAAAGTAATTGTGTAATAGTTAAATAGTGTTTTCATTTGTTTCTATTATTAGTTTTTTCAATTGAGGTCAGTAGTTAAATGTACATTATTTCACTTGTATAAAATATTGATTATTAATACATTGATAGTAATTCTGATGTCAGTTCGAGCGCAGTTGAGAACTCTTGGTTCCCCTATAACTGGCTTCGACTTCGCTCAGCCTGACATTGCAACTTTTAATTGAAATCAAGTATTTAAATATCGGCTGACCTTTATTTTTAATTTCAGATGCAATTAGCCATTCGATATTTTGGTTGATATAAATTTTCCTACAGCTTATTTAATAATTAAAAATTTAAAGGTTATCCAGCCACTTTAAAGGCGATAGGCAAAGAATACATCACACTGATGTCTCTTCCCTTTTGTTTTCCGGGTTCCATTTGTGGAAGACTGTTAATAGTACGTTTCGCTTCTTTTTCCAGTTCCTGGTGTGGAGCTCTGGCACGTGCATCCTGAATATTTCCATTTTCATCTATTCTGAACTGTACAATCACACGATTTGTTCCGGTAAGACCCAGTTTTTTACCAAGGGAAGTATCAAATTCTTTATTTACGAACTGAGAAATCTTTTCACTCATACATTTCTTTTGTTCTTCATTGGAGCTTAAATTTTCACAACCCGGGAATACCGGAACCTGATCTATCACGGCAAAAGGTATAGCCTCCAGATCTTCTTCATCTTTAGTTTCAACAACTTCAATTACTTCCGGGTTATCTTTAGTTCCTGTATTTCTAAGATTCATATACATCGTATAATATTCACCATTTTTAGAAGCTACTTCCAATTTATCGTAGCCTATTGGAACTTCTTCATACTTTGAGTGTATAGAATAACTCACTTGATCGGCATCATAATCTATTGTTGCCCAGGCAGCATAATTAGGATTATTAAGAAGAAAATCTTCATATTTTTCATGCACGGCCTTATTAGATGCGGTCATTCCTTTCTCTTTTTTCAAAGTATAACTGTATTGATTTAAGGACGAATCATCCTCAGCTATATCTTCTGAACATGCCACATAAGTCAGCATGGCTAGCATTAATGGAATTACCAATAAAAATTTGAACTTGGATAATTTCGATGAATTGTTTTTCTGTAACATAAGTATTCGTTTTTTGATTAATGAATGATTAAAAAATTGATTGATAAATGAAATGTTTTGCGTGCTGAAAGCTGTATTCAGCAATTGATGATAATATTCTTTTTTGCCTGAAATCTTTACTGCGGTCTGGTCGGCTATGTATTCGTGTACCGTAGCAAGTTGATTCTGAAATATATAAAGCAGTGGATTGAACCAGAACAGCACTTTCAGAATTTCAAAGAACAGAAGATCAAGGCTGTGATTTTCACGAATATGCACCAGCTCGTGTGCCATGATCTGTTGTTTTTCTTTTGCTGAAATCTGGTCTCCAATAAAGATCTTATTGAAAAACGTACAGGCGATATCAGAATTCGGGATGCTATGAATTCTTAATCCCTGTTCTAGTTTTATTTCAGATTTTGCTGAAAGCTGTCGAAGCTTTCTGAATTTAAAGGTCAACAATATCAAACTTATTAGAGCACCACTGGTATAAAGAATGAGCCACCAGTTCACCGGGTTAGAAGTTTCTGCGATTGGAGCGGTACTTTCAGAAATGGAAGTATTGCCATTTCCAATTATTACCTCCGGAAGCCAGATATTGATATTGCCGATATTTTTCAGGTTTTCCGCGGGCAGCGCTTCACTTAAAAAATCCAGTTTTAGTAATGGTAGTAAAAACGCCAGGCTAGGTGCAAGGATCAAATACCAGCGGTTATAATTGAAAAAAGTCTCTTTTTTTAGCCAAATTTCGTAAACCAGCAAAAACGCCAGCTGAAATAAAAGCACCTGTAGTATATAGGTCATCATCATTTCTCGTCTTTATCAATTTCTTTTAAAATAGTTTCCAGTTCCCGGGTGCTGAGATCATTCTTTTTCATAAAGAACGACACCATGCTCTTGAATGAACCATTAAAATAATTGTCCATCAACTGGTTCATACTCTGGTTACTGTAGGTTTCCTTCTGCACCAGTGGGAAATATAT
>CAXGBX010000030.1:0-12315 GCA_964008195.1 uncultured Flavobacteriaceae bacterium | reverse complement strand
TGAGCATATATTGCTCAATATGAATGATTTCCCCGGATTTTTCAATACCCGATTTAAGATTTAAAATACTCAATTGGGAATCCTTATCAAAAAACTCAAAAATAGGTTTTCCAATAAGATCGTCTTTTGAAGAATACCCCAGTTTCTCTACCGCTTTCCTATTGCATTGAACGATTTCTGATGTGGTTGGATCTACACTTATATGGAGTACCGGATCTTCTTCGTAAAAAGATTTAAAACGTTTTTCGCTAGCCATCAGCTTTTCCTTCGACTTTTGAATGCTTTCAATATCAATGAAGGTAATAACAACTCCGTTTATTTCATTTTTAGCTTCGGTATAGGGGGAAATTCTCTGCAGGTAATTTTTCCCTTCTTTAGACACTATATGCTTTTCAACAACTTTCCCGGTTTCCAATACTTTTTTACAACGATCCAGGAAACTCTGTCTTCTGGTTAAGCCAAAACTATTGGTAAAATTATCAATCGGTCGCCCAATATCAGAGTTTATAAGGCTGAAATGTTTTTTAATGGCAGGAGTAAATTTCCTGATCTTTAAAGAAGAATCAAGAAAAATAACACCAATATCGGTACTTTTCAGAAGATTGTTCATATCGGCATTTAATGCTGCCAGATCATCCATTTTTTGAACATTCTCTGCATTTACCGTATTAATCTCTTCGTTTACACTTTGTAATTCTTCATTGGTACTTTGTAATTCTTCATTGGAAGCAAGAAGTTCTTCATTAGCCGCCTGCAACTCCTCATTGCTGGTTTCAATTTCTTCAAGGGAAGTCTGTAAATCTTCTTTAGTAGATTTTAAATCGTTTTCAAGACTGGCGACATATTCTTTCGTCTGGCTGGAAGGGCTCACTTTAGCTACTTCTTCAGCCTGTTCAAAATCAATTTCTTTTTCGATAAAGGTAATCACGTAATTAGTTTCCCCCTCCAGGCTATACTCGGTAAAAGGCTTAACAATAATGTCTGCTCCAATCTTTTTATCATTCTGCTTAACCACTGCGTCGTGATATACAACCGTTTTCTGGTCGTTGAAAGCCTTATTAAAAGTAGATTGAACCACAAATTTAAGTTCAGTATCCAGCATGTCTAAAAGATTAATGGAAAAACCACTTACAGGAAGATTGGCATATTTCCGAAACTCCCCTACTGCCTGTAAAATATTATATTCTGAATCTACGAAAACCGATGCTCCCCCAAATTTCTCCAGAATCGCCTCATTCAATTCCTCCTGTAGTTTTTGACGTATGGGATTGGATTGAAACCTTTTTGAACGTTGAACGCGATTTGATTTCTTTTCAAGCAAATTAGATGTATGAATTCCGGTATTGGATGCATGGCTAATCCCATTCTTTAGCCTTGTACTTGGCTCGATATTTTTATAAATTTTCCATTTACGATTTACTTCCTTAAAATATTCCTTATGAGTATGAACACTCTCACTGGTTCCCAGCACCAAAATTCCATCCTGTTTCAATGCGTAATGCAACATATTCAGCGCTTTCTTCTGAATTCCATTCTGGAAATAAATCAAAAGATTACGGCAGGAAACCATATCCATATTACTGAAAGGCGGATTCTTTATGATATTATGCTTTGAGAATATCACGGAGCTGCGAATTTTATCAGCAACTTTGTATCCATCGGCTTTACTTAGAAAATACTTCGCCAAAAAATCTCTTGGAACATCCGCAACAATACTTTCCGGATAAACTCCTCTGGCACCCATATCTAAATGAGGCTGAGAAATATCTGTAGCAAAAATCTTAATTTCAAGGTTTTTACTCTGTTTATCCATTTCCTCATGCAAACACATGGCATAAGAATACGCTTCTTCACCGGTACTACAGGCAACATCCCACACCTTCAGCACATCCCCATCCTGTTTTTCTTCAATTAATTTCGGAAAAACATCACTTTTAAGTACGTTCCAAACCTCATCGTCCCTGAAAAATCTGGTGACACCTATTAAAAATTCCCTGTAGAGAATATCTACCTCTTTCTTACTGTTGGTTAGAAATTCAAAATATTCTTTCAGACTTCCACATTTACATATATTTACCCGCCTTGCTACTCTTCTGGCTAAAGTGGCGTATTTGTATTCCCTGAAATCTATCCCTACATTTTCATCAATATATTTCAGAATATTATTCAGCTCCTTTTCATCATACTGTACGTTACCGTCTTTGAAATGAAATATGGGCGGACTGGATATAAAATTTTTCAGTTCAGATCCCATTTTATTTACGGGTAGGATGTAATCTACCAGTCCGGTTCTAATAGCACTTTTAGGCATTCCGTCAAATTTCGCATCTTTCGGATCCTGAACCATAATCATTCCGTCATTTTCCTTAATAGCACGTACTCCTCTGGTGCCATCGCTACCGGTACCGCTTAAAACCACACCAATCGCACGTTCTTTTAATTGTTTGGCCATAGACTCGAAAAAGATATCTATAGGCAAATTGAGTGTTTGATTTTTAGGCTTTTCAGTAAGCCTTAAAATTTCATCTTCTAGAATCAGGTTATTTGCAGGTGGAATGAGATATACGTGACCAGGCTTAACCCGCATCTGGTCTTTAACCTCAACTATTGGCAAGCTGGTACTCTTTTTTAAGAGTTCTCCCATCATACTCTTATAATCTGGAGACAGATGCTGAATTACGATATATGCACTTTTATCGCCTACGGCAACATTTTCGAAGAATGATTTAAGTGCTTCCAGACCTCCCGCGCTTGCTCCCACCGCAACAATTCTAGGAATCTCTAAATTACCTTCTTTTACTTTCTCTGTTTTAGAGCTTTCAGTAGTACTTTTCATCAATAGAAGTAGTAGTTTTTATAGGATGATACAGTTATCCGTCGATAATTCGTAAAAATATGGTTTTTTCACATAAATTTTTATTGGTTTTGACATTTTTATTGAGTCAAATACTCAGTGTTAGCAGCGGTTTTGAAAGATTTCACCTAAAATCTCAGGATGAAAATCATTCTATTCAATCAATATATTCAGGAACTATAAGGCCTGCGATTAAAACATGACATATTTGCATAGTATTGCCATTTCTGCAAGACTTAAGATTTTTTAACAAATTGAGATTTTAAATAACATTTTTTTAAGACTTAGCTGCATTCAACAAAAATTGTAATTTTTTGGTATGCCAAATCTTTAAGGATACCCGTATATTTTCCGAAATTACTTAGCCTAACAACTGTTTTCTTAAGTATTTACCAGTTTTTAAAACATTAACTTTAGAATTTCTGATTAGAATTATGTTTTCAAATATTGTAAGCTTTAGAAAATTCAGACTAAATTATCTGCTGAAAATTATTGTTGATCGCAATACTGGCATAACTGCACGGTATTTGTCCAATTGATTAGTAGAAAACTAGTCAGAAGCTAGTAGTAGAAAACTAGTCAGAAGCTAGTAAAATGTGAACCAAAAAATTAAAAATGAAGACATTAGTAATTGGAGCAGGAAACATGGGATTAACTTACGCCGAAGGAATGGCAAAATCACCTATGCTAAATAGAAGAAACCTTATGGTTTTTGATAAGTCGGCAGATGTGATTGCAAGATTACGGGATCTTGACCACTTTGATGTATACGAGTCTCTGGAAGAATGTCTGCCCAAAGCAGATATGGTTTTTGTAGCGGTAAAACCTTATCACTGTGATGATCTTTTTAGTGAAATGAAATCAATGGTCAACGAAGAACAAATATTTGTTTCCTTGATGGCTGGAATAACAATAGCAAAAATCCAGGAAGGTCTTGGAGTGAAAAAAGTAGTTCGTTCAATGCCCAATCTACCTGCTCAGGTAGGAAAAGGGGTCACTTCATATACAGAATCTAAAGAAGTTTCCCGCGTAGAACTTTTAATGGTACGCAATCTACTAGATACTACAGGAGAATCAATACATGTAGAAAATGAAAACTTTATAGATGCTTCTACGGGTATTTCTGGTAGTGGACCTGCATATGTTTTCTACTTTATGAATTCAATGCTGGAAGCGGCTTTAAAAATGGGATTCTCTAAGAATGACTCCAAGGTATTGGTAAGTCAAACTTTCGAAGGAGCCGTTGAGCTTTTCAATCAAAACGATCTTTCTCCAGATACATGGATGGATCGTGTTGCTTCTAAGGGAGGAACAACAAGAGCTGCATTAGATTCTATGGACGATAATAACGTCAAGGATCTTATCAAAGATGCGGCTTATGCTGCCTTTGATCGTGCTGTAGAACTTGGAGAAGAAAAATAATAATTCAAAACTTAGTTAACGAAAGACGTTAAAAATGGATAAAAAAAGAAGAATTGTCGTAAAAGTTGGTACCAATGTAATGACTAACAAAGACAATAGAATATTGGGCCCAGTACTTAAAAGTTTAGTGCGTCAAATTGCTACCTTATATGAAGAAGATATTATGGTAGTACTTGTTTCATCTGGATCTGCGATTGCAGGGAAAGAAATCCTTGGTGAAATTAAAATTGAGGATGCCAGTAAACGTAGACAGGTGTACTCCTCGGTGGGACAACCTAGAATGATGAGACATTATTATAGCATTTTCCATGATTACGGAATGCGTTGTGCGCAGGTCCTGGCAACTAAAAGAGACTTTAGTCCTGGAATTCACAGGGAGAATATGATCAATTGTTATGAGTCTTTGCTTTCAGAAGGAATTATTCCAATTGCAAATGAAGATGATGCAGTTTCTGTAACTATGTCTATGTTCTCTGATAATGATGAACTTGCCAGTCTTGTTGCTGAATTAATTGGTGCTGAAAAGCTGATTATCTTAAGTGATACTGATGGTTTGTATACGGGACATCCTGAAGATGAGGATTCAGAAAAGCTTAATAAAGTTCAGGTTGATGAGAACGTTGAAAAATATGTTCAGGAATCTGGAAAAGGTGAAGGTGAAGGCCGGGGTGGAATGGAATCCAAAATTAAGATCGCGAAAGGTACTGCGGCCAAGAACATCACTACTTATATCGCTAACGGGAAACGTGAAGATGTGATATTAGATATCATGGCAGGTAAACCTATTGGAACCAAATTTACCTCATAAAAAAAAATAGATTAATTAAACTAAAGAATTGAAGAAAATGAAGTTGATAAAATCTGAAACCAAAAATAACGTACTTAAATCCATGATGAAAATTCTGGATAGAAGACGAAAAGAAATAATTGAAGCCAACAAGAAAGATCTTGAGGCTTTTAACAAGGAAGACCAGGCGATGTATGACAGGCTTATCGTAAATGATAAGAAAGTTGACGGCATGATCCAGTCTGTTCAGGAAGTTATGGATCAGGATGATCCCGTTGGAAAGACCATTGAGCATAAGAAGCTTGATACTGGTCTTGATATAACTAATAAAACGGCTCCTTTTGGAAACATCATGATTATTTATGAATCCAGACCTGACGTTACTATTGAAGCCGCAGTTTTAGCTTTTAAAGCAAATAACAAGATTTATCTAAAAGGAGGTAAAGAGGCAATAAATAGTAATAAAATTCTTGAAGAGTGCTGGCATGAGGCTCTCAAAGAAAATGATCTGGATACGAACTGGATCGAACTTCTGCATATGGACAGAACGAAGACTCAGGAATTCCTTAAAAACCCACCGGAGCAATTAGACCTTATTGTACCTAGAGGTGGAGAACGTTTGATTGCATTTGTGAAGGAGCATGCTACCGGAGCAGTATTGGTTAGCGGTAGAGGAAATAATTTCCTGTATGTTTCTAAAAATGCCGATTTTGACGTAGCCAAAAAAGTGATGCTGAATGCTAAAATCGATAAGATTTCTGGTTGTAATGCTCTTGATAAGGTTCTTGTAGACAAGAATATTCCTGATTTTGACAATAAAGTGAAGGAATTATATAAAATGTTCAATGAAAATGAAGTGAACATTCTGGTAGATGATGATGTAGCCAGAGTACTTCCTGAAGAAGATAAAATTCCTTCGGAAAACACTTGGTATGAAGAATTTCTTGCCATGAGAATTGTCTTAGGTGCCATTGATGGTACAGAGGCTGCAATTGAAAAAATCAACAAATACTCAGGTGGTCACTCATCTGCAATCATTACTAAAGATAAAGAGGAAGCGGCTACTTTTATGGAGCAGGTAGACAGTGCCGCTGTATATCATAATGCTTCTACCCGTTTCACCGATGGTGGACAAATGGGTGCTGGTGCAGAACTTGCAATTAGTACAGATAAACTTCACCACCGTGGACCTCTAGGTCTCAAGCAATTAGTAACTAATAAGTACTATGTGCTGGGCGAAGGGCACATTAGAGAGTAAAATTTATTCTTAAAAAACAAAAAAGGCGCCGATTGGCGCCTTTTTTTATTTAACTAATTCAGGATTATTTCTTTATAATTTTAATTGGCTGACTTTCCAGTCTTCCATTCTCGAGCTGAAGTATATAAACTCCTGAGATGAAATTTGAAATATTCAACTGATGATTAGAATCACCTTCGCTTAGTTTAATTTTCTGACTAAGTCTTACATTACCATTCATATCATATACTCTCATTAAAGCCTTGCCTGCTTTCGCGCCAGTCACTTTAATAGTGGTTTCAGATCTTACACGGTTAGGGAATGCAGCTATTTCTTCAACTAACATTTCTGATCTACCGTCACAAGTTCCCAACTTAGCTCCTCTTCTTAGGAAAGAAGATACTGCATTTGCCGAAACGCAAATTGAATTTCCATTATGACATATTTGAACTTTATCTCCCTTGTTTCCGCAACTTACATCGATAACGTTTACAGTAATATCTGCGCTAAAAGAACAACCATTCGCATCAGTTACAGTTAATGTAAAAGTAGTGATTGATTCCGGCGAAACTCTAATAGACCTGGTAGTTTCACCAGTACTCCATTCATAGGAATATCCACCAGTTCCTCCGGTCACTATTTCTGGTTCCAGGATAACTGATTCATTTAAATAACCAATATTGACATCCTTATCCTCGATCATGATAATTTCTATTGGTGCAACCTCATCAATCGTAAATTCTGCCGAAACGGAATTCCCCAGCTGATCTATAATTTCTACTGAATAATCTCCGGCAGTCAAACCAGTAATGGTTTCCGAATCACCTCCGTTGCTCCATACGTACATATATGGTGCAATACCTCCATCAACATTCACGGTGGCAGTTGCAGTTGCAGTTTGAGCACAAAGCACTGGTGTAGTTTCAAGGGAAGCCAATTGCAACGCTGCAGCTTGTAATCTTACCGAAACCGGAAAGTGATCTGAAGCTGTAAAGGAATAATCGGCATCATAAAATTCATAATGTACCCTGGCTGACCCCATTATAAAGGTAGAGGCGATCTCGTTGCTCGCTGCAATATGATCTATCATGTTCGGATAAGAAACAGTAGATCTAAAGCCCTGCGCACTTAATTCTTCACTTAAAATCGTGTAGTTTTCAGCATCATTTGTAAAAGATATATATGATGAAATAGCAGGCAATACTCCATTAGCCACCGTTTCATCAACATCATCATTATAATCTCCCAGAACAATGATTTTCTCCATCGCATAGTTGGCATCCAGAGAATCTTTCAATACCTCAACGTCGTATTTTCTTTTTGCATAATCCTGAGGCTGATCGCTTCCAGTATTTGCTCTTGCATGCAAAGCAACAAAATTGATATTTTGAGAACTTCCGTTCACGTTTACAGTGGCATTCATCATAAATGGCAATCGTCCGCTGGCGAAAAATCTTTCAATATCGTCTGGATAATCTGTAAGCAGTGCTGACTGAGTACCTTCATAGAAAGGGTGTAAACTGGTAAACATCGCACGGGAAGAGTTTACAGTAACAGTTTCAGTTTTATAAATAAAACCAAGCTTCTGTCCACCGGGACTGTCGGGATAAGAAGTTGCCTGTGAAAGTATATAATCATAGCCTTCCATTTCTGAAATCATTTCAGCAAACAACACCTCGTCACTAATTTCCTGCACCGCAATAATATCAGAATCTAAACCTAATAGTATTTCTTTTACTGCTTCTTTCTGAACCTGATCTGGATTTTCACTATAGGCCGCCGGTGAATTTGATTCATCCCCAAACCACTCAATGTTCCATGTAGTGGCATCTATAGTTAAGTCTTTAGAAACATCAGAGCCAGTATACGTTGGATTGAATTCTTTCGCGCATGGCAGGTCTTCCTGATTCCTTGGCTGAAGCTGATTAATTTCCTGATATCTGGCTACAATACCAATTACAGAACCACAAATTTCAGGTTGTGTCTTTCCAACAAGTTCTTTTACATCAGAATCAATCCTAAGTTGGGCGGACCCGCTAATATCAGATACATTGTAATTTGAATTTCCGAAGAAAATCTGCCCCGGTTCAGGAAAAATCATATCAGTAATTTCAACTAACTCTCCGCGGTAATTTCCCAGTTGAGACAGAGAAATTTTCTTTGCAACAATTGGTTTTTGAGCCATTCCCAGATATTCAACTTTTTCAAGATCTGATATTTGGATTAACTCATTGTATTCTGCTCTAACCCCCGTTACTCTCAGGCTATCCCCTATTTGATAAAGACCTTCTTCAGTAACCAGATCACCGAAAATTGCCATACCGCCGGTATTATCCTGGATATATGCAGTATTTCCAAATTGATCTGAAACCGTTAATACGCCCTCAACAATTATTTTTTTACCAAGGTCTAAAGATCTTGCTACAGCAATTGTGATTGGCTCTGTAATTTCTGGTTCTGGTTCCGGAGTTACTACTTCTCCTCCAAAAGATTGTGCGGTATTGATAGCTCCAAAAGTGTTTGTAGCAGCTTCGGCCCAAATAAAATCTTCATAGGACTTTCCTTCGCCAGATAATTGTAAAGAATATCCGCTGGTAGTTGAACTTGTTTCAGCAACTCCAATATCTGTACTTTCTAAACCTGCGGCAGGTCCATCAGCAGCAATGAAAGTTCCTTCGTAGCTTAAGAATTGGATAACTTCCTCTCCTTTAATTAAAGCAAAACCATCTGGAGACCCATTTTGAATTCCAGAAATAAAGAATTCTAAAACTCCATATCCATTATCCAGATTTGGAAGCGTACCGCTTAATTGTACCGTATCATCAGCTTCCTGATCATTTCCGTTGTAGAAGACAATGCTGTAAATTGAAAGATCTGTACCAGCAGTACCGGCAATTTCTATTCCTTCACCTGTATCTCCACCAATATTGTCATAATGAAGTTCATTCACAAACACAACGGGTTCTGGAGAAATAAAAGTTTGTTCATTATTTATTGCTCCAAAAGTGTTGGTAGCAGCTTCGGCCCATTCAAAATCTTCATAAAAACTTCCTTCGCCTTTTAATTGCAGTGAAAAACCTACAGCCGTAGAACTCGTTTCTTCCACCCCAACATCGGTACTCTCAATTCCGGTAGCAGGGCCATCTGCAGCAATAAAAGTACCTTCATAACTTAAAAACTGGATTACTTCATCTCCTCTTATCAAAGCGAAACCATCTGGAGAGCCGTTCTGAATTCCTGAAATCAAGAATTCCATTGTTCCGTAACCATTGTTCTGATCTTCAAGAATTCCGCTCAATTGAATCGTATCATCGGCTTCCTGATCATTTCCATTGTAAAACACAATACTGTAAGCTGAAAGATCTGTACCGGCGGTACCAGCGATTTCAATACCTTCTCCCGTATCGCCACCTGTATTATCATAATGAAATTCGTTAATAAAAACAATACTGGTAGCTGGCTCTGGTAGCGGTTCTGGTGTTGGCTCAGGATCTACAACTTCACCACCAAAGTCCTGGTTATTGTTTATCTCTCCAAAAGTAGCCGTTGCAGGCGCTACCCAGGAAAAATCTGTATAAACCTGACCTTCTCCTTCTAGTTGAAGGGAGAAATCTACTGGTGTACTCCCAGACTCTTCTACCATTATATCTATGCTTTCCATACCACTGGCTGGACCATCTGTTGCCATAAATGAACCTTCATAGCTTATAAATTGTAGAACTGAACCAGATGGATCTACGAGGGCAAAAGCATCATCTCCATTCTGAATCCTTACATAGTTGAAAGGCAAAATCCCATAGCCCCCCTGCTTATTGGGAATACTCCCGGAAAGCGAAATATTCTGATACACACCGCCTCCGTTTCCGTTATAAAGTGCAACAGTATATCCTTCAAGGTTAGTCCCTTCCGGACCTGCAATTTCAAAACCTTCATTCACATCACCACCCTCATTATCGTAATGAAACTCATTGATGAAAACAGATTGTGAATTAACATTTTGGGTTAAAAAAATGGTGCCTAATAGCATCAGGCAGAAAAGTAATTTTTGTTTCATGCGTTGTTGATTTTTGACACCGCAAGAAACTGAATTTTATAGTATTAAACATTATGTTTTTATTAACAAACCATCAACAACGGCTTGATTTTTGACCCTAGGATGTAACGTTTAACCAAAATTTTAGTCTCACCATTAAACTATAGAAATTCATGAAAAAAATAATTTTAGGAGTTGTGACAGCTGCCACGCTTTTTGCCTGTAAAACTCAGAATGTAACCGAAACAAAAGCATTTCAGCCTACTCTGGCAAGTATTGATCTGGTAAACGTTGAAGATGATAAGGTTTGGGTAACTGTAGATCCCGATAGATTTACCGGAGACAGCACTACATTTTATATTCCGAAAACAGTCCCAGGAACCTATTCAACTGATAACTACGGAAAATTTTCAGAAAATTTCAAAGCGCTGAACTATAAAGGTGAAGAGATTGAATTCGTAAAAGTAGATGAAAATAGTTGGACCATTCCAGAAGCTCAGGATCTTGATAAAGTAATGTACCAGGTCAATGATTCTTTCGACTGGGAAGATGAAGGCGGAGTATATTCTATGGCCGGAACCAATATCCTGAAAGACAAAAATTTCCTTTTGAACTTGCATGGTTTTGTAGGCTACTTCGATAATTTGAAGGAAAAACCATTTCGCCTGGAAATTCAAAGACCGGCAAACTTGATTGCAGGAACAGCGCTTAGCGTGGATGAAACCATTACCGGCGAGAATTCTGAAACCAGAACTGATGTATACAATCTAAATCGATATTTTGAGGTTATCGATAATCCTATCATGTATTCTGCTCCAGATACAACCAGTTTCATGGTAGAGGACATGAAAGTTTTAATTGATGTATTCTCTCCAAATCAGAAATTTTCAGCAGAAAGTTTAAAACCGAATCTGGAAAAGATGATTCGTGCTCAAAAGAGATTTCTGGGAGATATAAATAGTACAGACAAATATGCCATCCTTGTGTATTTATCTGCAACACCGGGAGAGGAAGATGCAGGTAATTTTGGTGCTTTAGAACATCATACATCAACAGTAGTGGTAATGCCTGAAACCATGGAAGCTGAAGCTCTTGATGAAAGCATGAAAGATATCGTATCTCACGAATTCTTCCATATTATCACTCCACTGGGGATCCATTCAAATGAAGTACATTATTTTGATTATAACGATCCTAAAATGTCTCAGCACTTATGGATGTATGAAGGTGTGACCGAATATTTTGCTAATCTGTTCCAGGTTAATCAGGGACTTATCAGCAACCAGGAATTCTATGATAGAATGGTTAGTAAGATCAATGTATCTAAAAGATTTGATGATACCGTACCATTTACGGTTATGAGCAAAAACATCTTATCAGATGAGTATAAGGATAGTTATTATAACGTTTACCAAAAAGGAGCTTTAATTGGAATGGCCCTGGATATTCGTCTAAGAGAATTAAGCGGAGGTAAAATGGGTATTCTTGATCTTATGAAAAAACTAAATGCTAAATATGGGAAAGACAAGCCTTTTGAGGATGACCAGTTAATTTCAGATATTGTAGAACTTACGTATCCCGAAATTCAGGAATTTTTTGATACTTATATTACGGGTACCACTCCCATTCCTTATGATGAATTCTTTGCGAAAGCCGGTATTGAAGAAAAAGAAATGATGAGTGAAGTTGGGTTCTTCCTTAAAGGTCAGACTCCTTACATTACCGCCAATCAGGAGACCATGCAAATTGTATTCAGAAAAGATATTGAATTCAATACATTCCTGAAAGATTTTGGAATTCAGGGCGGTGACACTCTTAAATCTGTAAACGGAACAGAATATAATATCCAGAATGTGTATGATTTAATTACAGCTTCTAATTCCTGGAAAGAAGGAGAGCAAATCACTATGACAATTTTAAGGGATGGTGAGGAAATAAAATTAGACGGTAAAATTTCAACCCCGATGGATAAGGAAACTAAA
>CAXGBX010000029.1:0-12381 GCA_964008195.1 uncultured Flavobacteriaceae bacterium | reverse complement strand
TCCAGGGATCTCATGAGACTGGGCCTGGATCATAATGCTAAAATCAGGATCGAAGGTTTTGATAGTATTTTTTTAGTCAAGGATAAAATGCATTATCGTTGGCGAAATCGAATAGACATTTACATGGGGGAAAATGTAGAAAAAGCTGAAAAGTTTGGCAGAAAGAAAATTAATATTTCCTATATTTTTCAGAAGGATTCTGTTTCAAAATAATAAGGTGTCTGGTTTCTATATATTATATTCGAATTCAAAAAAAGATTGATGTCATTTTTCCGAAGTATTTTTTTAATAATATTAATTTCATTTATTTCCTTTCAGGGGATCACTCAGGAGTCAGATTCGCTAAAGATTCCTAAAAAACTGATTATTGGGCTCACCGAGACTCCACCATTTGTAGAAAAGCGTCCCCAGGGATTTTCAGGTTTAAGTATAGCATCATGGAAAATGGTGAATGAGCAATTGCAAATTCCTTATGAGTTTAAGGAATATGAAAACCTGGGCAGTTTGTTAGGAGGAGTGGAGAATGGGGAAGTAGACTTTAGCATTAATCCAATTACGGTGACCGATAATCGTATGCGGCGAATGAACTTTTCACAGCCCTATTTTATATCTCACACAAGTGTCGCCAAGAAAAAGGAGTCAAACCTTTTAAAACATCTGGGAAATTTTTTTAGCTGGGATTTCCTATCTGTGGTAGGTCTTTTGCTATTTGTCATTTTCATATTTGGAATCCTGGTCTGGCTTTTCGAGCGAAAAAAGAACCATGAGGAGTTTGGTGGAAATTTCAAAGGAATGATGCAGGGTTTCTGGTGGAGCGCTGTAACCATGACTACGGTAGGTTATGGTGATAAATCTCCTAAGACTACCGGAGGTAGGGTAGTAGGTTTAATCTGGATGTTTATAGCAGTAATAATTATTTCCAGCTTCACGGCAGGGATAGCTTCCTCGTTGACTGTAAAAAGTATTAATGAAGAAATTACCAGTATTCAGGATTTGGAAAGGTTTAATGTTACTACGGTTAGAAGTTCCAGTTCTCAGGAATTATTAGATCTTTATAATATTGAAAGTAACCTAGTTGATAATAGTATTGAAGGATTAGAAGCCGTTCTTAATGATGAATCGGCACTATTTATTTATGACGAGCCAATTATTAAATTTGAAATACAAAGGGAAGATTTGTCTGATGATCTTGAAATATTAGGGCAAAGCCTAAAGAAAGATTATTACAGTTATGCTTTTCCAAAAGACTCCAAATTATTGGAAGTAATCAATCCCGTACTTATAAGAACTTTAAAAACCATGGAGTGGGCGACATTAGTTAAAGATTACAATTAAGCTAACTTAATTTTGAAGTGTACATGTCCTGCAGAATAAGAGAATTTTAATAAAAATGCTTTATTCACGCGATCAGTTTTAAGATTAAAGAGCTATTTTTTAATGATAAAACTAAAACTGGGTGAAATTTTGAAAGGCATATTGGAAGAAATTATAATGAAATAACCTGTAAAATTTTGATTTTTAGTATCTTGTGTTCTATTTTGAAATTAACCGACCAAAAAAATGTTTATTCAGAACAAATCAAATACTGATAAAAAATCTGAGTTAAAGTTTTTCCGTGCAGCTAGAATAGGCATAAATAGAACTATTTATGTTGCAATTGCCATTATCATTATTTTAGCAGGCATAGCTATGACCGGTGTTTATTATGAATACTGGTAGTTTACTGCTTGATCTCATTCATTAGTAAAAAAGCTTTATTTATATATTCTTTTTCAAGAAATAAAGCGAAATAGTTGGAAGTGGAAATCATTTCAAAAACCGGAATTCCTTCATAAGCCAGTAACTTGAAAATATAAAAGTAAAGTCCCACACTTTGGGAACTGTTCCGGGGCAATTCAATAGTAATAGAAGAGAGTTCTTCTTTTATTGAAACCCGAACTTCATTTCTAAAACATTTTTCCACCAGCTCTGTTAGCGATGAAGAAACCAGGATATTACTTTCCTGATAGTTGCTGGAATAATTAAGGTAAACCCCAGTTTGATCTTTAACTATTTCCATCAATTTAATTTTATTGGAAATGATAGTTTTTGAATTAAGAAAAGTATATTCTGTAATTCCAGACCGCACAATGATATCTCCCAATTCTCGAAGACTTTGCCTATTTACCTTAGTTCTGCTGGGCGCATACCTCCTTAGTGCCATAATAATGCTGCCTTGCTTTACCGGCTTTCTCATTTCTTTTTCCACCTCTGGTTGAATATCTGCCGCAAGTCCGCTAAAATTTATTATGTCTCGGGCAATAGCATCATCAAGGAAAGGTTGATGTCTTATAATATCATGTACACAGGTAGTTATTGTCTTCATTGTTAATTATTAAACATTTTGTGCAAATGTATATAAAATGAAATATAATTTTTGGCTCACTTTATTTTAATAATATCTATGCAGCCTGATTTTACTGGTTATATGATGGAATTAATTTTCGTTTAAATACCACATAGAATGATTTTAGAAAATTTGAAATAAATGAAAGTATTAAAATTTGGCGGTACGTCTGTTGGTTCCGCTTCCAGTATTAGAAATGTAAAAGACATTCTATCCAATATTGATGGAGATAAGCTGTTGGTGCTTTCAGCAATGTCTGGTGTGACCAATCTTTTGGTAGAAATTTCAGAAATGCTTAAAAATGGGAATATTCAAAGGCTTTCTGAAAAAATTCAGGCGTTGCATCAAAAACATCTTACCTTGATTGATGAGCTTTTTGAAGACTCACCTTGGAACAGGACCACTAAGAAGGGAATAAGCATTCAATTTGAGGAACTGGAAAATATTTGTAACAGTTCATGGGATGCTGAAACAGATGCAAAAATCATAACTACCGGGGAGCGGGTATTATGCTTTATTTTCAGCTCTTATTTAAAATCTCAGTCAATAAAGAATAGTTTGCTGGACGCCAGGGAATTTATGCATATTCATAATTTGGAAAATCCAGATACTGGTCTTGTAGGAGAGTTATTGAACGATAGTCTTAAATCTTCAGATGGTAATGATGTTCTTATTACCCAGGGATTTGTTCGGATTAACTCAGAAAATAAAATAAGTACTTTAAAGAGAGGGGGGAGTGATTATACCGCCACGATATTAGGGGCGGCGATCAGGGCCACTGAAATACAGATATGGACAGATATTAGTGGATTACATAATAATGATCCCCGATTTGTAGCCAATACACATCCGGTTTCTCAATTGAGTTTCGAAGAGGCTGCTGAGCTTGCTTATTTTGGCGCTAAAATCTTACATCCCCAAACTATTTCACCGGTAATTGGTAAAAACATTCCGGTGTATTTAAAAAATACATTTACCCCTGATGCCAAAGGCACCTGTATTAGTGCCATTGCGGAAAGAAAAGGTCTTAAGGCTATTTCTGCTAAAGATGGTATTACAGCCATCAAGATCAAGTCTAACCGGATGCTAATGGCACATGGGTTTCTAAAAAAAATATTTGAAGTTTTTGACAAATATGAAACTTCCATAGACATGATCACCACTTCTGAAATCGCCATTTCACTTACTATAGACGATTCCTCTAACCTTGATTTAATCCTTACTGAATTAGATCAATACGGAGAGATAAGCGTAGATGCAAACCATAGTATTATTTGCGTAGTAGGCGAAGGTTTGATTGAAGACAAAGGCACTTCAAGACTTTTTGAAATCTTGCAGGATGTACCGGTAAGGATGATCTCTTATGGAGGGAGCAATAATAATATTTCACTATTGGTAGATACCAGGAATAAAATTGTGGTTCTTAGAAAACTGAATGAAAAGCTTTTTGAGAATCAGTTAAATACTGTTTGAAAATTGTTTGAGTTTGATTAAACTGTTTTGTGTAGTGAGAACCGCCAGACGCTTATGCAGAAGGCGGTTTTCTAATTTTATTCTTTTCTTCAATAAACCTGGACATAAAATAAGTGCTTCTGTGCAAATGATGTTTTAGCATTTTACCAGTGAAGTTACCTTTACGGTGTATATTTAGATCAAATTTGATTTCTTCCAGTTTCTCGCTAAATCTCTTTTCATGTAAGTCTCTATCGAATCTTTTATTGATAATTTCAAAACCAAACTTTTGCTGTTCATTCCAAAGTTCGCGGTTGGTATATAATGCTACAGAATGCATGATAAAGTCCTTATCTGAATCAGTAATAAAGCCGTTCCAGTTCAAATTTCCATTGATGCCTTCTGCTCCTATGCTAGTGGTTACGGAAGCAGTGCCCTGCTGCATAGCTTCTACAAGTTTTCCTTTTAAACCTGCTCCAAACTGAATAGGAGCGAGGCATATCCTGGCATTTTTCATCACTTCCTGGGAACTCTTTGCCCAGCCATTTACCAGGAAATTTTCTTTAGGATTGTGTAAGTTAAAAACCTTTTGGGATGGGTATGCACCGTAAACCTGCATTTTTGCTTCAGGCAGCATTTTTCTGAGATCAGGCCATATTTTTTCTTTGATATATAATA
Source organism: uncultured Flavobacteriaceae bacterium (assembly GCA_964008195.1). Classification (GTDB taxonomy): domain Bacteria; phylum Bacteroidota; class Bacteroidia; order Flavobacteriales; family Flavobacteriaceae; genus Christiangramia. Next base: position 7,865 of record CAXGBX010000029.1, on the reverse strand, counting down.
CGGCATTCCAGTTGGGTTCATGTAGAAAATTTCCAATACTTATAAAGTCTTTCCGTTCTTCGAAAGGCAGATACCCATTTTTAGTGATTTTTGATATTTTATCAAGCAAAAATGGCAGGTAGAAAATTATATTTCCGGGAACCTGAAATTGCGAGATAAGGAGTTGCTGTTCAGCTTCAGAAATTATAAGACTGAGATCACATCTGTAAATAGCAGCGATTTCTCTTTTGGCAAGATCTGAATTAAAGTAAATTTCTTCTGGGTTTGATTGTTTCTGAAAAGATAATTGCCGGGCATTTCTCAAAAAATGAAGGTCCTCAGTATCCAGTATTTTAATTGCATTAGGACAAATATGATCAACTCTCCAGCCAAATTGTTCTTCTATCATAAATCGATCGAAGAGGACTATATCTGGCATTAGATTCTGTAGGAAAATATCGAACTCTGGATCGTTCAACTTGATTTTTTCTACTTGCATCCCAAGTGTATTGAGGGCGACCATATTTTTAGTTTCGTTGGCCGTAGTAGCAAAGGTAATGCGATAATTTTTTTTGGAAAAGAATTCAATTAATTGCATCATTCTTGCACCAGCTGCGGAGGATGCCGGTTCTGGCCATACGTAACCTATGATAAGTAGTCTTTGCATTCAATTTTTTTCAAAAGTAATACTTTAAAGTTCTTTTGATAAAAATATAGCATTAGGCCGCTAATCCATGGAGGTATATAACTGAAGTTAGTTGCAAAAAAAATTCAGAATAGGTGGTTCTGATTTTTTTTGATATTTATAAAATCGAATAGAACTATAATTATTTCAGAAATCTTTATGATTCTAGAATTGGTGTAGAAGTTAACTATAACTACATTTTAAATGATATTTAAATTTAGATCATGAGTAGAGGATTTGTAAAGGAGGAAGATCAGGAGGAGCCGGTTATAGTACCACCAAGAGCTGCAATACCAGAAGGGGTTACCAATTATGTTACCCCAAATGGACTGGAGGAGCTAAAAATGGAAATGAAAGCACTCGAGTATGAAAGAGCACATGTAGAGGTTGAAAGTGATACTGAAAAAAGAAGGGATCAGGGACTTATAGACGGTAAAATGAATTTGCTTGCTGAAAGATTGCAATCAGCAAGGGTTTTAGAGTCTAAAGATCAGCCGAAAGATGAAGTAAGATTTGGTGCACATGTGGAAATTCATAATCTGACCAATGGGCAAGAACAAAAATTCCAGATTGTGGGGGTAGATGAGGCTGACATAAAAAAGCAAAAGATAGCTTTTGTAGCTCCTATTGCCAAAGCGGTTACCGGTAAAAAAGTAGGGGAGGAAGTCGATTTTAAGCTGGGAAATGAAGCGAGAAAATTAAAAGTTTTGTCAATTTCTTATTGACCTTATTATTGCTAAGAAATATTCTCTACAATATCGCCATATTATTTTCTTTCAATTTTGAAAGATTGAGGTTATGAATATTGAATATCCGCTTTTTGCCCTAAATTAGTTCAATTGTCAACCTGAACTTATTTCAGTTTATGATCCTTTCCGCATAGACAATCCTGAATTTTAAATTTGAAATTTCCAAGTTATTGTTTGTTACTTTGAGTGGTATAATTTTTCAGGATGGTAAGTGTTTTAAAATTTTAAGCATAAAAAAACCGCTGTAATAACAGCGGCCAATAGTTTAAATTTTTTCATCCGATCTTGGATGATCTGATGATTTTTTATGTTCTGGCCTGGAGCCTTTTTCGTTAAATTGTCGGTTTTCTTCGTCAACAAGATCTGTTTTATCTGCTGATTTTGCATTGTTACTTGCCGGAATATCCATATTATCAGCAGTAAAATCTACTTTACGATCGCGATCAAGGTCTTTATCCTGACCCTTATTCATACTGCGACCCTTCTCATTTAATGCCTGTTTGTCTTCTTTTGTGACTTCTGGATTATATGGTAAATCTTCCGGTTTTCCTTTTTTCGCATTTTCCTTTGGTCTATTTACTTCATTTTTCATCATTCTCAAATTTTGATTCCCATAAATTTAATGATTAGGCTTTTAAAAGTCGTATAGAGCTGGTTAAAATGAAGTTAAAGCTGCTTCAAAAAAAAGGGAAAGTCGACTGACTTTCCCTTTTAACTTTAGAGTGACAAGAATTCTCTAGTTTTTGGCTACGGCTGCATCACCTTCAAGCATTGCAAAGAACTTATCCAGGTTAGGGATAATTACAATTCTCGTTCTACGGTTTTTAGCCATATTATCTTTATTAGTATTTTCTACCAGCGGTTGATAGCTACTTCTACCTGCTGCAATCAATTTAGAAGGTTCCACATTATATTTGTCCTGTAAAAGTCTCACAATAGAAGTGGCTCTTCTTACGCTAAGGTCCCAGTTATCCTGTAGATAAGATTCTTTTACCATCGTTCTATCATCTGTATGCCCTTCAATCATGACTTCCATAGCTGGTTCACTATTAATTACTTCAGCAAGTTTTTTAAGCAATGGTTGCGCTTCTTTAGTCACTCGGTAACTACCGCTTCCAAATAATAATTTATCAGAAACATTGATCATAACTACTGTTTCATCTACACTTATATCGATATCCTCTTCATCAGCTCCTTCAGAAATGTTCTGTTTTAAATTGTAGGAAACTGCAAGATTGATAGAATCTTCCAGAGTTTTCGCTCCTTTTACCTTTTCGGGATCTATCTTGGAAATGGTATTACGCATTTTGTCTTTTGTATTCTTGGACATTACCGTTAGATCATTCATTTCCATCATCCCCTCGTTCTCAGTTCTAAGAGAATTTATCTTTGAATTGTAGTCAGCGACTCTTTCTTCAATACGTGCATATTTTTCTTCAATTTCTTCTTTTTCCACACGTGTTTTCTGTAAAGTACTTCTCGTATCATTCAATTCACCTTCCAGGGCGACATATTTCTTTTTTGAAACACATGAACTTAGCATCGTTGCAGCTAATACGGTTACAGTTATTACTCTTTTCATAAATAAGATTTTTAATTTAGAAATGTTGATTATTTAGTTTGACTAATTTGTAACACTTAGTCTATAATAATGCCATTCCTGAAAATTTGAACCTAAAGAAACAGGCTATGGAAAGAATCAAAATGTCCCGGTATACCTGTTATTTGCTGTTTCTCCGTATTTTACAAATGATTATGGTTTGTGAAAATTAGGATGATTGATCTTCTATTTAATTTATTTCATTGCCAGTAAAACTGTAGAATAAAGAAATTACTGTGTAAAAATTCTCCACAAATTGATATAATTTTCGATGTGATAAAATACTTGATCACATTGATTTAAAAGTTCTTTAACACAAATTTATTAGAAATTAGGGACTTATAGTTTCGCAGTAATGACTCTAAACAATAACTTTGAATTCTTTAAATTCCTACTCATTGACAAAAGCCAAAAGAAGAACAGTTAAAATCCTAAAAATTCTAGGAAAAATCTTCCTTGGTATCGTGATTTTTCTCCTATTAGTGATTCTATTTATACGTAGCCCGTGGGGCCAGAATATCATTAAGGATAAAGTGATTTCTTCTGTAGAAAAAAAGACCGGTGCGAATATAGCACTAGAAAAATTATTTATTCAGTTTGACGGGGATATCCAGATAAACGGACTTTATATTGAAGATCAAGAAGGGGATACGCTTGTTTATTCTGAAAGTATATCAGCAAATATTCCTATTTGGCCAATTATTAAAGGGAACGCTTTTAGTCTGGATGCTTTAGATGCTAATAACTTTAAGGCCAATATAATTCGTAAAGACTCCATTGCCGGTTTTAATTATCAATTCCTGATGGATGCTTATGCCTCAGATACCACACAAACCACAACACCGGCAGATACTTCTTCGGCTCCTATGGAGATAAATATTGGTGACATCAATTTGCAAGATTTTGATGTTGTCTATAAGGACGATGTATCTGGTATAGATTCTAAAGTAAAATTTGATATTCTGGAACTTGGTTTTTCTGAAACAAACCTTGAAAAGATGATTTTTAAGGTGAATGATGCTATCTTATCAAATGCCGATGTAAAGTATGAGCAAACCAAGCCATTTCCTGAAAGTGAGGAAGAGCCCCCGCCGATGCCTTTAATTGAGGTTGATAATATTGAATTTACCAACGTCGCTGGTATTTACAACTCAATACCAGATTCCTTATTTACAAAGCTTCAGATCGCGGAGTTTAATCTGGATGATGCTAATTTCAACCTGAAAGACAATATTATAGAAAGTAGTTTTATAGGACTTTCCAATTCTGAAATAGGATTGAAAATGAAGCAGGAGACCAGCCAGCCTTCAAATGAGCCACAGGAAGCATCTCCTTTTACATGGCCAGAATGGAAGGTGAATATTGCTAATATCGACCTTAATAAGAACACTATAAATTACTCAGTGAATAATGCTGAAGTAGAAAAAGGAATTTTTAATCCTAATGCAATCCTCCTTGATAGTCTCATTTTCAAGGCCCGGGATATTTCGTATGAGGAGGGTAGTGCTAATGCAGCAATCGAAAAACTTCAATTTAAGGAAGGCTCTGGAATTAATGTAATTAAATTCAATATTGAGGCATTGGTGACCAATGAGCAAATAGAGTTTTCAGATCTTGATTTATCTGTAAATAATAACAGTTTATCTGGAAATATGGCTGTTACCTATTCTTCGTTAAATGATTTTATTCAGGATCCGGGCAAGGCAAGACTGGATTTGAATCTTGACAATGCTTTTATTCAAATAAGTGATGTTTACAGGTTTCAGCCGGAACTTAAAAAGAACGAGTATATAAATGCACTTGCAGGTTCTCCTGTTCGTGGAAGTTTAAGTGCTTCTGGGAAACTGGAGAATATAAATCTTCAATCTTTAAATTTAAGATGGAGCAAAACCCAGATTTCCGGGAATGGAGCAATCATGAATCTTCAGGAGCCTGACAGGTTAAGTTTCAATTTGTCTAATGTTCGATTTAATTCTGAAAAAAGTGATATTGTAAAATTTGTAAACGAGGAAGATTTAGGTTTCAAATTACCTGAAAATATATCCCTCAAAGGGAGTTTTGCCGGTAATACCAGTGAGATTAGAACCAATTCCTTACTTGTAACCTCAGATGGAAGCATAAATATTGATGGTGATTTTGAAATGGGTGATCAAATTGTCTTTGATGCCGAAATCCAGGGAGATAGTATCGCACTAGGAAATCTATTACAAAATGAAGCCCTGGGAGACATTCAGCTAAATATAAAAACATCTGGAAAAGGCAGTTCTGTAAATGATATTAGCGCCACATTAGACACCAGGATTTCTTCTTTCAGCTATAATGATTACGAATTTAGAAATATTGATATTATAGGTGAACTTGAAAATGGCCAGGGTCCGGTAGAACTTGTTTATAAGGATGAGAACCTTAATATGCAGGCTAAATCACAGATAGAATTAGATTCGGTTTCTCCAAGATTCGATTTTAATGTCAATATGGAGGGGGCCAATTTAGGCGCCTTGGAAATAACCCAAAAAGACATCAGGACAGGTTTTACACTTGACGGCTGGTATGAAACAAAATCTAACGGGTTTGATGCACAGGCTGAAATCATTGATGGTGTAGCCGTTTACAATAATAAAACGTATTTACTTGGCGGGTTTAATGCCAAAGCATTTGTAAGAGAAGATAGTACTTCAGTTGATGTGGCAAGTAGAATCCTGGATTTAAACTTACAGTCGAATGCAAGTCCATTAGCCTTTTCAGAAGCGGTTGACAGGCATTTTAAAAGATATATAACAGAGAATTATCAGGAAGATTCCATAACTACTCCGGTTAATCTGCAAATAAACGCAAAGATTAGTCAGGCGCCCATCCTAAATGAAGTGTTCCTGGTGAACCTTGAAGAAATGGATACCATAGATATAGCAGTAGATTTCCGTGAAGAAGCGAGAAAAATGGACGCAAATATCTCTATTCCATATATCAATTTTTATAGCAGTAAGATTGATAGCCTGAAAATAAGTATGCAATCTGATCCTGAAGATCTAAATTTCAATTTTGGTTTCAACTCTATAACTACAGGTCCTTTGGCGATCAAAAACACCAGTTTACAAGGTAGAGTTCTGAATCGGAAACTAAATCTTGATTTTTCTTCGGAACATGAAGAAGAACAACTTGTTCGGGTTAAATCTGAGCTGAACTTTCAGGGGGATACTCTAAAATTCCATATAGAACCACAGGATCTGATCCTTAATAAAAATCCGTGGAACATTGCTGATGGCAATCAATTAAGCTTTGCTACAGAATATTTGAGTTTTAATGAGTTCAGGTTTTTTAGAAATAATCAGGAGATGGAACTCAGTAATAATAAGCCGGGTGTTGAAAAGGATCATTTGAGTCTGGATTTTAAAAATTTCAAATTAGCTGCCCTTTTAAATTTTCTGAATCCTGAAGAACAGCTGGCTACTGGTGAGCTTAATGGGAATTTTGTTTACGAAGAACCTTTTGGGGAAAGTGGTATACTGGCAGACATGTCAATAAATCAGTTCAAAGTGATGGATGTAGACCTGAATACCCTAAGCTTGAAAGGTAGCTCCAGTGGATTCAGTACGTACGATTTTGATATGGCTTTGAAAGGTGGTGAAGTAGATCTTGATCTCACCGGAACTTATACCGCTGCAGAGCCTTCAGCCAAACTAGATTTGAATTTAGACCTGAATGAGGTGAAAATGTCGGCACTGGAAGGATTTTCACAAGGGGAAATCAAAAATGGAAGCGGTAGTTTCTTCGGTAATTTCACTCTGAATGGTACAGTATTAGAACCGCAGTATGATGGAAGCATCAATTTTAACGAAGCTAAATTCAACGTTGCGATGCTAAATGCAGATTTCATTCTTCCCAATGAAAACCTGACTTTAGATAACGATGCGGTTTATTTTGATGGTTTCAGACTGAATGATACTAATGATAATTCAGTAGTAATAAATGGGGAAATTATTACAGAAGACTTATTAAATCCTGGTTTCGATCTTGATATTCAGGCACAGGATTTTAGACTATTAAATTCCACCTCAGAAGATAATGACCTGTTTTATGGTAGTGCCGTTGTAGATGTGGATGCACAGATTGCAGGCGACCTTAATCTGCCTGAAGTAGATATGGATATAGACATTAAGGAAAGTACTAATTTCAATTATGTGGTACCTGAGACTGAACTTCAAATTAAAGAAAGGGATGGAATTGTAATCTTTGTTAATAAAGAAAACCCAGATGATATTCTTTCTGCAAGCGAAGAAGAATCTTATGTAGTTTCGGGTTACGATATATACTCTAGAATCTCTGTAGATGAAGACGCGACTTTTAATGTAATTATCAATCCTGAAACCGGGGATAAGTTTCAGGTGCAGGGGGAAGGAGATCTTATTATGAATATGTACCCAAACGGGCGAATTGCTTTAACGGGGATATATGAGATCAATGACGGGTTCTATGAAATGAGCCTGTATAACCTTGTTAAAAGGAGGTTTGAAATTGCAGAAGGTAGCCGTGTTTCATGGGCAGGTGATCCGTTTGATGCCCAGCTGGACGTAAGGGCGATTTATAATGTTGAAACATCAGCATCTGCGCTAATGGCTTCCCAAACTTCTGGTTTGAATAATAATGAGCAGGATAAATATCGCCAGGAATTGCCATTTCTTGTTTATTTAAATGTAGATGGGGATCTTAATGAACCTAAAATTAGTTTTGGTTTGGATATGCCTGAAGAGCAACAAGGAGTTGCCGGAGGAGAAATTTTTGGCAGGGTGCAGCAATTAAATAATCAGGAGCAGGAACTTAACAAACAGGTATTTTCATTATTAGTGCTGAATAG